>JBBWZQ010000128.1:0-2979 GCA_039649115.1 Micromonosporaceae bacterium
CCCGGCCGCATCCTCGTGACGGATCGCGGGCACGAGGCCACCGCCCACCTCGACCCGGTGTGGGAGCGCAGCGACGAGTGGTACAACTTCGACGCCGACCCGCGGCCCCGGGTACGGGTGCTGTTGAGTGTCGACGAGGCGTCGTACGAGGGCGGGTTGATGGGCGCCGACCACCCGATCGCCTGGTGCCACGAGTACCAGGGCGTGCGGTGCTTCTACACCTCGCTGGGCCACGCCGCCGAGGCGTACGCCGAACCCGCCGTGTGCGCGCACCTCCGGGGTGGAATCGAGTCCGTCCTGGGCGCGCCCCGCGCGATCGCATAGCCTGCCATCATCGAGCGGCTGTGCCACAGCCCAGGGCGAAAGAAGGCACGCGCATGGACATTACCGGCAGCGCCGCACTCGTGACCGGCGGCGCATCCGGGCTGGGCCTGGCCTCGGCCCGCCGGCTCGTGGCCGACGGCGCGCAGGTGGTGATCGTCGACCTGCCGTCGTCGAAGGGGAAGGAGGTCGTCGAGGAGTTCGCCGGCAACGCGGTCTTCGTACCGGCCGACGTGACCGACGAGGAACAGGTCCGGGCGGCCGTCGACGCGGCCGGCCGGCTCGGCCCGCTGCGGGTGGCGGTGAACTGCGCGGGCATCGCGAACGCGATCCGGGTGGTCGCGAAGGACGGCAGGCCGTTCCCGCTCGCCGACTTCCGGCGGGTCGTCGAGGTCAACCTGATCGGCACGTTCAACGTGATCCGGCTGGTGGCACCGCAGATGATCGGGACACCGGTACAGGGCGAGGAGCGTGGCGTCATCGTCAACACCGCGTCGGTCGCCGCCTTCGACGGCCAGGTCGGGCAGGCCGCGTACTCGGCCTCGAAGGGCGGTGTGGTCGGCATGACCCTGCCGATCGCGCGCGACCTGGCCCAGCACAAGATCCGGGTCACCACGATCGCGCCGGGGCTCTTCCTGACCCCGATGTTCGAGACCCTCCCCCCGGAGGCGATCGCCTCGCTCGGGGCACAGGTGCCGCACCCGTCCCGGCTGGGCGACCCGGGCGAGTACGCCGCGCTCGTCGCCCACATCGTGGCGAACCCCATGCTCAACGGCGAGACGATCCGCCTCGACGGCGCCATCCGCATGGCCCCACGGTGAAGGTGCCGGCCGCCGGCCGCCCCGTCCGCTGCCCAATTCGGCTGTCGATGTGTCAGAGGCGCGGTAGCCTTCCCGTTCGACCGGGCCCCGTTCACCGCCGGGCGAGCCGCGGCACCGTGAGCGAGACCGCGCCCAGCGCGAGCACCAGCACCCCGATGCCGTACCCGACCGCGGTGTCGCGCAGGCCCAGCGCCGGTACGCACAGCCCGGCGGCGATCGCCGGCAGGCTGAACGCGAGGTAGGCGACCACGAACACCGCCGCGAACAGGTCCGCGCGCTGCTCGGCCGGTGCGGCCTGGGCCAGCGATCCGAAGGCGCCGAGGAACGCCGAGCCGAAGCCCAGCCCGGCCACCGCGGTGCCGGCGAACAGCAGCGGCGTGGACAGGGTGGCCAGCCCGACCAGGGTGACCACGGTACCGGCGGCGAGGACCAGCGATCCGCCGACCATCACCCGCTGCGGGTGCCGTTCCCGTACCACGATGGCGGCTGCCGCGCCGAAGCCGGTGAGCGTGGCCACGACCAGGCCGCCGATGACGTGGCTGCGCAGGTGCAGCACGCCGGCCGCCAGCGAGGGTCCGAGGGACAGGTACAGGCCGCCCATCGCCCAGGTGGCGACCAGCACCGGCGTGGCGGCCAGGAACCGGGCCCGTACCGGCCGGGGCACCGCGATCCGCGGGCGCAGCGAGGCGAGCGCACCCGGCCGGCGCGGCGCGGTCTCCGGCAGCAGCGCGACCGTGCCGGCAAGCAGCACGAAGGCGACCGCGAGCAGCGCGTACACGAGAGTGGTGGGTGCCGGTGCGTACTGCACGAGCAGGCCGGTGCCCAGCGCGCCGGCGGCCAGCCCGACGGTGGCCACGGCGCTGTTGAGCAGCGCGGCCAACTGCGGCCGGCTGGGTGGCTGCAGGTCCACCAGGCCGGCGCTGAAGGTGCCGGTGAGGGCGCCGGTGGCCAGGCCCTGCACGATGCGCGCGGCGATCAGCCACGCGACGGATCGCGCGGACAGGAACACCAGCATGCTGCCAGCTTCCAGCAACAACCCGGCGGCGAGTACCGGTCGCCGGCCGACGTGGTCGGAGATGCCACCGATCGTGACGAGGGACAGCAGCAGGGCGAACGCGTACACCGCGAAGATCATCGTGAGGGTCGCCGGCGAGAAGCCCCACCGGCCCTGGTACACGACGTACAGCGGGGACGGCGCGCCGGCCGCGAACGTCAGGGTGAACAGCGCCGTGGCGAGCAGCCAGAAGCTGGCGGTACGGGGTATCCGACTGGTGCGGCGGTCGAGCCGGGCGCGCTGCTCCAGGGTGGCCTGCATCCGGATCCTCCTCCGAGGCCGCGGCGGTACGCGGCACAGTTCCATGATGTTCGAACAGTAATCACCGTACCCCACTGTTCGGGTATTCTCGAACCATGCCCGCCACCGTGCACCGTGACCTGGCCCACCCCGACGTCGCCGATCTCGCGCTCGCCGACGTGCTGTTCGCGCTCAGCGACCCGATGCGGCTGGCCATCGTGCGCCAGCTCGCCTGCGGTCCGCTGGTCGAGCTGCCCTGCCAGGAGGTGGGTGGCCCGGCGCCGAAGTCCACCCGCTCGCACCACCTCAAGACGCTGCGCGAGGCCGGCGTGATCCGCAACGTGCCGCACGGCCGGGAGCGCCGGGTGAGCCTGCGCCGCGCGGAACTCGACTCCCGCTTCCCCGGCCTGCTCGACGCGGTGCTCTCGGCGGCACCCTGACCGCGCGGCCGGTCGCGCTGACCGCGGCGTTCACACCAGGAGACCGCGCCCGCCGTCCGTCCACTGTGGAGTGCCGGCTCCGCGAGGCCCCGTAGCGCCGGGG
>JBBWZQ010000130.1:0-7298 GCA_039649115.1 Micromonosporaceae bacterium
CCAACAGCCGCCGCAGTCCTGAGGACCGGGCCATGCCGGAGTACCCCTGCACCGCGTGCGGTGCCCGCGTCGAGTACGCGCCCGGCGGCGAGGTGCTGCGCTGCCCCTACTGCGGGCACGAGCAGCAGGTGGCCGTCGCCGGGCGGCAGGTGCGCGAGCACGCGCTCGCCGAGCTGGCCCAGCTGCCCCGCAAACCGGTGGCGAGCCTGCCCGCCCAGGTGTTCGTGTGCCCCAAGTGCGGCGCGCAGACGCAGAGCGAAGCCCTGTCGCAGCGCTGCCAGTTCTGCGGCGCGCCGCTGGTCGCCGACGCCTCGCTCGGCGGGCAGATCGCGCCCGAGGCGGTGCTGCCGTTCGAGGTGGACCGCGACGGCGTACGCGCCGCCCTGCGCGGCTGGGTGTCCTCGCGCTGGTTCGCGCCGGCCAGCCTGAAGAAGGTGACCGGGGCGGAGTCGCTGAAGGGCACGTACCTTCCACATTGGACGTTCGACGCCGGTACCGAGTCCGACTACCGGGGTGAGCGCGGCGAGCACTACTACGTGACGGAGACCTACACCGAGACCGTCAACGGCCAGTCGCAGACGCGCACCCGGCAGGTGCAGAAGACCCGGTGGTACACCGCGAACGGCACGGTGCGGCGGGACTTCGACGACATGCTGGTCGCCGCGACCGGCCACCTCACCGAGAAGCAGCTCGACCGCCTCACTCCGTGGCCGCTGGAGCGGGCCGTGCCGTACCAGCCCGACTACCTCGCCGGGTACGACACGCTGCGCTACGACGTGGAGCCGGAGTCCGGCCTGCAGACGGCCAGGGAGCGGATGGCGCCGGCCATCAAGGAGGACTGCCGGAACGACATCGGCGGGGACGAGCAGCGGGTGCACTCGGTCGACACCCGGTACTTCGACGTCACCTACAAGCTGGTGCTGCTGCCGGTGTGGATCGCCGCCTACCTGCACGCGGGCAAGCCCTGGCAGGTCATGGTGAACGGGCGCACGAGCGAGGTGATCGGCCAGCGCCCGTACAGCGCCGCGAAGATCACGGCCGCGGTGCTGGCCGCGCTGCTCGTGATCACCGCCATCATCCTGCTGATCGTGCTGGCACGTTAGACGAAGATCGGCACCCTTGAGTTCGACCGAGGGACCCTCGCCGTCATCCGATCCACTTCCTATTTCGTGCAACCTGCCTAACTATTCGGAACAGTGTGCCGCGCTCCGGCCGGCGCACCTTGTTTCGAAGGGAGGCAGCGTTGCGCAGTACAAGAGCCGGCATCGTCGGCCTGCTGTCCGTCGTCGCGTTGGGGCTCGCCACCGGCCCGGGCAGCGCCGCGCCGGCGAAGGTCCATCCACACGGGGTGGACTCGCTGGCCGAGACCGCACACCGACACACGAATCCGTCCGGCACGGTACGCCCGTTCGCCGAGAGCGACACGGAAGGCTCCAACGACATCATGGAGCAGGCGGACCAGTACAACGAGGCCCGCAGCGCTCCCGGCATCGTCACGCCCGGCGCCTACTCGGCGGCCTGGACCCAGCTGCAGTCGCTGCCGAAGACGGGTGGCCGGTGGACCGACGAGACGGCGCTGCCGTACAACGCCGACGACCCCCGGTACCGGGACGTCAACTCCAACTCCTCCGGCGGCTGGGGCCTGGTGACCGGGCGGATCACCGGCCTGGCGGCGGACAACGACGGCTACGTGTACGCCGGTAGCGCCAACGGCGGCGTGTTCCGCTCCCGTACCGGCGGCGGCGACTGGACGGCGATCTCCGCGAAGCTGCCCAGCCCGGCAACCGGCGACCTGCGCCTGGACGGCAAGGGCCGGCTCTGGTACGCCACCGGCGAGGCGAACACGAGCGCCACGTCGTTCGTCGGCTCCGGCGTGTACGTGCTCGCCGATCCGAAGCACGGCCAGTTCCAGCCGGGCAACCGCATCGGCGGCACGGAGCTGGAGAGCACCATCATCCGCGAGCTGCGCTTCAGCGGATCCACCGTGTGGGCGGCCACCAGCAGCGGGGTGTGGACCCACTCCACCACCCACCTGTCCGGCCCCTGGCACCGGGAGTTCGCGCCGAACCCTGACTACCTGCCGGGCGGCCCGCTGGCCGGCGACCCGAGCGCGCCGTACAAGAACATCGCCAACGACATCGCCTTCGATCCCAGGGACCCGTCCAAGGTCATCCTGGCGGTCGGCTGGCGCAGCGGCGATCCGACCAATGGCTTCTACACCAAGCAGGGCGGCACCTGGCAGCGGACCACGCTGGCCGGTGACATCGCCAGCGACGCGGCGAACGTCGGCGCGGTCACCTTCGCCGCGTCCGCCGACGGGTCCCGCTACTACGCGATCGAGGAGTCGCCCACCCAACTGGCGACCAACCCGGACAGCGCGCTGCAGGGCGTCTACGTGTCCAGGTCCGGCTCGCCGTTCGGGCCGTGGACCCTGGCGGCCGACTACAAGAAGCTGGCCGCGAGCGGGTCGGCCCTGACCGATCCCGGCTACATGCCGGGCATCCAGTCCTGGTACAACCAGTTCCTCCAGGTCGACCCGGGCAACCCGGACCACGTGTACGCGGGCCTGGAGGAGGTTTTCGAGTCGACCGACGCGGGCAGCACCTGGACCACGCCGGGCCCGTACTGGAACTTCGGCTTCCCGTGCTGGAGCATCGACCCGACCAGGCAGACCGGTGACTGCAGCCAGACCACCCACCCCGACCAGCACTCGGTCGCGATCGGCCGGTACCACGGCAAGTCCTTCGTCGTCGTCGGCAACGACGGCGGCGCCTACCGGCGGCCCGTCAAGGGCCACGCGGACGCCTCCGGGCACGCCACCGACTGGGCCACGCTCAACGACGGGACCATGGACAGCCTGCAGTTCTACTCGGTCGGCGTCGGCCTGGACAAGCACTGGGGTGTCGCGGTCAGCGGCGGCCTGCAGGACAACGGGCAGTCGGTCAAGCGGCCCGGCGACCGGGTGATGGGTTCCAACTTCGGCGGCGACGGCGGCGACACCATCGTCGACCCGACCAACGGCTGCAACATCGCCCAGGAGTACGTCTACCTGGCCATGTCCGTGACCAACAACTGCGCGGTCAACAACGGTGCCTGGACCACGGATCCGACAAAGGCGACCACGCGGGACATCGCGCCGCCGGACTCCGCCGAGGTCCTGGCCCGGTTCATCGCGCCGTTCACCTACGACACGAAGAACAAGAACACCTGGGTGGCCGGCGGCCAGCACGTCTGGGTGCAGACCAAGGGCTGGGCCATCCAGTCCGGCGACGACTGGGCCAACGTCTTCGACCTGGGCAACGGCCACGTGGCCACCGGGGTCGCGGCCTCGGGCGGGAAGGTCTACGTCGGCTGGTGCGGGCCCTGCAACAACCAGGGCTTCACCCGCGGGATCGCGGTGGGCAACACCGACGGTACGGGCTGGCACCAGCTCGCGCTCCCGGTCGACGGCACGCTGCCCAACCGGTTCGTCTCCGGGTTCGACGTCGACCCGCACAACTCGAACCACGTGTTCGTCGCGGTCAACGGCTTCAGTCGCAAGTGGACAGAGGGCCCGGGTGCCGGGGTCGGGCACGTCTTCGAGTCGTGGAACGCCGGAGCCACCTGGGCCGACGCGTCGGCGAACCTGCCCGACGTCCCGGCCAACTCGATAAAGATCACATTCGGCGGCGGGCTCGTCGTCGGTACCGACCTGGCGGTCTTCTACCGGGCACCAGGGCACGCGAACTGGGCGGTGCTCGGGCAGAACCTGCCGACCACCACCACCCTGCAGGTCAAGACCGGTCCGACCGGGCTGCGGCTGTACGCGGCCACGCACGGTCGGGGCATCTGGTCCTTCGACCTGCTGCGGTAACCCGGACAGGCGATGGCCTGGGAGGGGATCCCTCCCAGGCCATCGTCGTCGTCACACTTGTTGTACGGGCTCCACGACACAGTCGGGGCCGGGGTAGACGAGGTTCTCGTGGCCGTCCGTGAAGCGGACCACGTACGGTGGCCGCCCCGCAGTCCCCCGCACCTCGATGATCTCGCCGATCCGCTCCCGCTCGCCGACCGTACGGCTGTGCACGTGAAGTCGGTCGCCAACACTGGCCTGCATGCTCATCGCCTCCCACAGCGCGTACCACAGGCATCTGCCTAGGGTAATCGTGCGCAACGGTGCGGTGCGGGGCAATAGCCGTGCCCGGTCAGGTCCCGAACGTCCTGTGTGCCCACTCGTGGCACCAGCGTGACGTCAGAAGGACGTCAGCTCTGGGGACGGCGGATCCGCTCCCGGCCCAGGATCCACAGCGCCTCCACCCCGTCCCGCCAGGTGATCTTCTTGCCCTCCTCGCGGGACCGCGCGGCATAACTGATCGACACCTCGTACGGGCGGAACCGGCGGCGCAGCAGCTTACCGGTGACCTCCGCCTCCATACCGAAGCCACGAGACCGCACCCCCAACGACCGGTACAACTGCACCGGCATCAACTTGAAGCACGTCTCCAGATCACCCAGATAGCAGTTGAACAACATGTTCGCCACCGTGGTCACCGCCTTGTTACCCAGCACGTACCAGAACGAGAACGAGCTGTGACTGCCGAACGTCCGGTTGCCGTACACCACCGTGGCCCGCCCATCCAGCACCGGAGCCAGCAACCGCGGAATGTCCTTCGGGTCGTACTCCAGATCCGCGTCGAAGATCACCAGATAGGCACCCGACGCGTTACCGACCGCCGTCCCGATCGCCGCACCCTTGCCCTGGTTACGTTCGTGCAAGATGACCCGCACCCGCGCGTCGTCGACCTGGTCCAGGATCTGCCTGGTCCCGTCGCGGCTGCCGTCATCGACCACGATCAGCTCGATCTCACACGGGTAGTCGACCGCGAGGACCTGCTTGAGCGCCTCGGCGAGCCGCGCCTCCTCGTTGTACACGGGCATCAGAATGGACAGCTTCATGAGGGACTCCGGCGTGGCTCGGGACAACCGCGTCAGCTTACGTCGTCGGCCGTGGCACGGCATGCCCGGTCGAGAGCCCGGGGCCGGGGTGCGGGAGCGCGCGGCGTGACGGCGTGCGAAAGGATAGGGGCATGACCGACTCCCCAGACACCAGCACTCAGGACCGCACCGGCGGGCCGGATCGCGAGGAGCCACGCACGGTGGTGGTCGTAGGCCCCGATGGCCAACCGGTGGGCACGATGTCCCTGCCACCGGAGAGTCAGGACGGCGAGCACGAAGACCCCGCCGCCCAGATTGAGCAACCCGCGAAGGTGATGCGGATCGGCACCATGATCAAGCAGCTGCTGGAGGAGGTACGCGCGGCACCCCTGGACGAGGCGGGGCGGCAGCGGCTGACCGAGATCCACCGGCGCTCCATCACCGAACTGGAGGACGGCCTCGCGCCGGAGCTGCGCAACGAGCTGGAGCGCCTGTCGCTGCCGTTCGAGGCCGGTACCACGCCGTCCGAGCCGGAGCTGCGCATCGCGCAGGCCCAGCTGGTGGGATGGCTGGAGGGGCTCTTCCACGGCATCCAGGCCGCCCTCGTGGCCCAGCAGATGGCGGCCAGGCTGCAGTTGGAGCAGATGCGTGGCCGGCCGGCACTGCCGGCGGGCAGCCGCATTCCTGGCCTCGGCCAGCCGGGCATGCCGGGCATGCCGGGCACGGGTGAGTCGGGCGGCAGCACCGGCCAGTACCTCTGAGGCGGTTACCGCCGGGGCGGCGCAGGACATTTGTCACGGGCAGCCGTGGATCCCCGGGCCTGCCCGGGACCGCGGCACGCCCGTAGCGTCGCAGCCATGACATGCAGCCTCCGCATTCCCGGGCCGATCGCGCGCCGGGTCGTGCCGGTGGTGTGGGTGGCCGTCTGGCTGTGGCCGCTGCTCTCCCCGGCGGCCGGCATCGCGAGCGGCGAGGTGCACCCCGTGGTACCCGCCATCGCCGGCCTCGGCGCGTTCGTGGTCGGGTACGTGGCCGTCGTGATCCAGGCGTTCGCCGGGGAACCACACGCGCCCAGCCGTGCCCACCTGGTCCAGCTGGTCGCCGTCGCGCTCCTCGGCACTGCCCTCGCCACCGCCTACACGGACAGCGCGGCAGGCTGGCTGTCCGTCCTGCTCTACATCGGCGCGGCCGGCTCGGCGACGCTGCGCGGGCCGGCCGCGTTCTGCTGGGCCCTCGGCTCGGTCGCCGCCCTGGTGGTCATCGGCCTGGCCCACCACCTCGACGGCGGCGCGATCGGTGCCAACGCGTTCAACGTGCTGATGTCCTGCGGCCTGGTCTTCGCCATCAAGCGGATGACGGAGTACATCTTCCAGCTGCGCGAGACCCAGGCCGAGCTGGCCAGGTCGGCGGTGGAGCAGGAGCGGCTGCGCTTCTCCCGCGACCTGCACGACCTGCTCGGCCACACCCTGTCGCTCGTCGTGGTCAAGGCCGAGGTGGTGCGCCGGCTGGTCCCCCGCGACCCGGACGCCGCGGCCAGCCAGGCCGCCGACATCGAGACGATCGGCCGAAACGCATTGGCAGAGGTACGGGAGGCGGTGACCGGCTACCGTTCCCGGCGGTTCGCGGCCGAGCTGGAGGGCGCCCGTACCGCCCTGTCGGATGCCGGGATCGCGGTGGCCATCCGGGAGGAGGGCGCGCCGCTTCCCCCCGAGACCGACGCGCTGTTCGGCTGGGCGGTGCGGGAAGGGGTGACCAACGTGATCCGGCACAGCCGCGCCCGGCGCTGCGATATCGTCGTGCACCGGCTCGACGACCTGGCCACCCTGGAGATCCGCGACGACGGCGCCGGACCGGGCGCCGCGGCCGGTTCGGGCAACGGCCTGCGGGGGCTGTCCGAGCGGCTGACCGCGGCCGGTGGCGCGTTGCGCGCCGAGCCGGGCGCCACCGGCGGCTTCCAGGTCGTGGCGACGCTTCCCACCGCGACCGTTACCGATGCGACCGTTACCGACGCCACCGTTACCGACGCGACCGTTACCGACGCGACCGTTAGCGACGCGGCGCGGGTGGTGGTCGCGCGGACATGATCCGGGTACTGCTCGCCGAGGACCAGGGCATGATGCGCGGTGCGCTGGCTCTGCTGCTGCGCCTGGAGCCGGACATCGAGGTGGTCGCCGAGGTCGGTACCGGTACCGAGGTGGTGCCGGCCGCGCTGGCCGCGATGCCGGACATCGCACTGCTGGACATCGAGATGCCCGGTCGGTCCGGGCTCGACGCGGCCGCCGAACTGCGCCGGGCACTCCCGTCCTGCCGGGTGCTGATCCTCACCACGTTCGGCCGGCCCGGCTACCTGCGGCGCGCGATGGAGGCCGGGGCGGACGGCTTCC
>JBBWZQ010000143.1:0-10113 GCA_039649115.1 Micromonosporaceae bacterium
CCGGCAGCATCACGTCGAGCACCATCAGGTCCGGCTGGAACGCCTGGGCCAGCACGAGCGCCTCGTGCCCGCCGGTGGCCACCCGCACGTCCAGGCCGACCAGGCGCAGCGTCGCGGCGAGCAGCGCACCGATGTTCGGCTCGTCATCCACCACCAGGATCCGCGCCGCACGCGGCTCCGGCTCACGATCCACCGGCCACCACCACCACCTCGCCCTCGGTCAACCCCGAGCGGATCTCGGTGTACTGGTCGCCGCGCAGTCCTATCTGGACGGTGCGCCGCTGGTCCCGGCCACCGGAGCGGACGGTCACCGTCCCGCTGCCGGCCGGGCCGGTGCTCACCGCCGACGACGACACGTACAGCACGTTGGCCGCCGAGCCGGTCGTCACGACCACGTTCGCGCTCTGGCCGTACAGCAGGTCAGCGGGCGAGTTGTCGAACGCGATCATGACGGTGTACCGGACGAGCTGGCCGGACGCGGTACCGGCCGGATCGATCCGGGACACCTTGCCGTTGAACGTGCCGGTACGGCTGGCCAGCGCGATCGTCCCGCTCTGCCCGACCGCGAGGCTGGCCACGTCGGCCTCGGAGAACTGCGCCTTGACCTGAGTGTCCTGGGTGGACCCGACGGTGAGGAACGCCGTGCCGCCCGGTGACTCGGTGGTGCCGACGGCGCCGCTGATGGTCAGCACCTTCCCGTCGATCGGCGCGCTGATCACCGTGCCGGCGAGGTTCGACTGGGCCTGGGTCAGCGCCAGCTTCGCGTTGTTCAGCTGCTGCTGGGCGGAGTAGAGGCTGTCGGAGCCGCCGGCCCGGCTGCCGGTGCCGGTGTTCGTGCAGCCACTGCCACTGCCGGAGCCGGAGCCGGCACCGGAGCCGCTGCCGGTACGGGTCGGCGTGGCCGAGCGGGCGGCCGGGCGGGACGGCGCAGCCGACGGGGACGGCGACAGTGACGGGGACGGGCTGGGTGACGCCGACCGGTAGGCCGCAGCCGCCTGGCACCCGGTCGTCCCCGTGGTGGCCGGCGCGCTCGACTGGGCGGTGGACAGCGCCTGCTCGGCCGTTGCCACGCTGGACTCGGCGTCGGTAACCGCGTTCCGCGCATCGGCGTCGTCGATGCGCGCCAGCACCTGGCCCGCGGTCACCGTGTCGCCGGCCTTGACCGCGATCGTGGTGACCGTACCGGAGGTGGCGAAGCTGAGCCCGCGCGTTTCGGCCGCCTGCACGGTACCGGCCGCCGCCTCGGTGACCGTCACCTGGCCGCGCCGTACCGTCGCCACGGTCGCCTTGGTGGATGCCGCCGGCGTCGAGTCCCGGTGCACGTACGCGAACGTGCCGACCGCGAACAGGCCGATGACGGCCACTGCGACGGCACCCCACAGCGCGAGGCCGCGGGTCACCGTACGCGGCAGTGCCGCGAACCGGAATCCCATGCTCCGGAAGTCTGCTGATGACTTCTCCCAGTTGGCTCGGTGCCACCTCGGAGCCACCTCAAAGGCCTGACCCGCCCGCCGATTCCGAGGTGTTTCCGAGGTGGGTGTGAGGTCGCGTCGAGCCGGTGCGGCTTGCATGGGGACGCCTCGCGGGCGGGTGTCCGTGAACGGGGGCGGTGCACGTGGGTCGGGGAGGCCAGTGGTGAAGTACCGGATGCGCATCATCGCCGTGGGGATCGGCCTCGCCTCGGTCGCGGCGTTCGCCGTGGCCTGTGGCGGCGGCTCGACCGGCACGCCGGGTTCCAGCGCCACCAACGGCGGCGGCGGCAACAACGCCTTCCAGGCCTACCTGAGCTGCCTGCGCCAGAACGGCGTGACCATCCAGGCGCCGGCGGGCCGGCCGTCCGGGCGGCCGGGCGGCTTCCCGTCGGGAGTCCGACCCTCGGGCGGACCCGGTGGTGGCGGTGGCTTTCCGGGAGGTGGCGGCGGGTTCCAGAAGCCGGCCGGGGTCGACGACGCGACCTGGCAGAAGGCGCAGACCGCGTGCGCCTCGCTGCGCCCCAGCGGAGGCCCGGGCGGCAATCGGGACAACGGCGCGACCCGCGCGTACCGGGACTGCCTGTCCAACCACGGCGTGACCGCGTCCGCCGGACCGCTGAACACCGCCGATCCGAAGGTGGCCGCGGCGGAGCAGGCCTGTGCCGTCCTGCGTCCCAGCACCGCGCCCTCGGCCGGCGGCTGACCGGTCGCACAGACTCCGGCAGGCTGCCTCGCTGCCCCGTGTTCCCCCCACCCGCCCCGGGGCAACCTGCCGGACTACGTTCCTGGAATCCGTACCGTCACGGTCAGTCCGCCCTGCGGGCCGGGCGCCGCGACCGCGTCTCCGCCATGTGCCCGGGCGACCGCGCGCACGATGGACAGGCCCAGCCCGAACCCCCGCTCCGAGCGCACCCGGTCCCCGCCGAGCCGGCGGAACGGTTCGAACACGGTCTCCAGCTCGTACGGCGCGACCGGTTGCCCGGTGTTGGTCACCGCGAGCACGGCGTAGCCGTCGGCGACACCGGTCGCCACCGACAGCCAGCCGCCGGGCCGGTTGTGCCGCACCGCGTTGTCCACGAGGTTCTGGGTCAACCGCTCCAGCAGCACCGGATCCCCGGACACCGGCGCGCTGACCAGCTCGCGCGACGCGCACGTGACGCCCTGCAGGTCCGTACCGGCCAGCACGTGTTCGACGATCGCGGACACGTCCAGCGGTACCCGCTCGGTCACCTGGTTCTCGCTCTCGGCCAGCGTCAGCAGGCCGTCGATGAGCCGCTCGTTGCGCGCGTTGACGGACAGCACCGACTCGGCCAGTTGCCGCGCGTCGGCGCTCGCACCGGGCCGGGTCGCCGCCAGCTCCGCGAGTGCCCGGTTGATGGCCAGCGGCGTGCGCAGCTCGTGCGAGGCGTTGGCGACGAACCGGCGCTGCCCGTCGAACGACCGGTCCAGCCGCTCCAGCATGTCGTCGAACGTGTCGGCCAGTTCCTTGATCTCGTCGCGCGGCCCGACGAGGGCGATCCGTTCATGCAGGCCCCGTTGCGCGCTGGCCGCCGCGGCGACCCGCCGGGCCGTCGCCGTTATCTGGTGTACCGGCCGCAGCGAGCGCTCCGCCATCAGCCAGCCGAACCCGGCCGCCACGACGCCGATGCCGAGCAGCACGATGCCGCCCTGGGCGAGGAGCGAGTCGAGCATCTGGCCGCGGATGGCGGCCTGCTCCTTGCTGATCGCCGCCGACACGTCCGCCAGGGCCACCTTGCGGCCGTCGGCGAGCCGCGCGACCGGTTCCGGCGGGAGGTAACCGGGCAGCGAGCCCGCCGGGATGGTTGGCGGGGCGGTCTGCTGGATGCTGATGAAGGTCTTGTCCCCGAGCCGGGTCTCGAGATTCTGCCGCACCAGCAGGTACATGACGGTGAGCAGGATCGCGCCGGCGAGGAAGAACAGCCCGCCGTACAGCACGGTCAGGCGCACGCGCATCGTCGTCCGGCTCATCTGATCTGGTACCCCGCTCCCGCCACGGTGTGGATGACCGGTGGATCGCCGAGCTTGCGGCGCAGCTTCAGCACCGTCACCCGCACCACGTTGGTGAACGGGTCGATGTGCTCGTCCCAGGCCCGTTCCAGCAGATCCTCGGCCGACAGCACGCCGCCCTCCGCGCGCAGCAGCTCGGCGAGCACGGCGAACTCCTTGCGCGACAGGGGGACGTACCGGCCGTCCCGGAACACCTCGCGGCGCACCGGTTCCAGCCGGATGCCGGCGCGCTCCAGCACCGGCTGCGCGGCGGGGCGGGTGCGGCGCAGCAGCGCGTGCACCCGCGCGGCCAGTTCCACGAACGCGAACGGCTTGGTCAGGTAGTCGTCCGCGCCCAGCGCCAGCCCGGCCACCCGGTCCGGCACCGCCGTGGATGCCGTGAGCATCAGCACCCGGGCGCGCGCCCCGGACTCCACGACCGCCCGGCACACGTCGTCGCCGTGCACCACCGGCAGGTCGCGGTCGAGCACCACGACGTCGTAGTCGTTGACGCCCAGCCGTTCCAGCGCCGCGTCCCCGTCGTACACGACGTCGACCGCGAACGCCTCACGGCGCAGCCACTCGCCGATCGCATCGGCCATCAGCGGCTCGTCCTCCACCACCAGTACCCGCACGCCCTCCATGGTCCCTCGCCACCGGATAACGTCCGCGTTAACAGATCCGGTAACGCCCGGTTTAGCCCCGGCCGGCTCTACTGTCCCCATGAGACGAGCCACGATCACGATCGCCCTGGCCCTGGGCATGTGCCTGGGCGCGGCGGGCTGTGGCGGCCGCGCCGGCAACACCGGCATCGCCAGCGCCGCCGGCGCCAGGACCAAGGCTTCCGCCACGCCCAGCCCGACACCCTCGGGCAACATGCAGGACCAGTTGCTGCGGTACGCCGCGTGCATGCGGGCGCACGGGGTGAACATGCCCGACCCGCAGGTCAACGGGGGCCGCTTCGCCATGCAGATCCCCAAAGGCTCCAGCCAGGCCAAGATCAACGCCGCGCAGAGCGCGTGCAGGCAGTACCTGCCCAACGGCGGTGCGCCGCCCTCGATGAGCCCGGCGGAGGTGGAGCGGCAGCGGAAGTACGCGGCATGCATGCGGCAGCACGGCGTCGACATGGCCGACCCTGATCCCAACGGCGGCCTGCGCATCAATGGCGTCAAACCCGACGACCCGAAGTTCAAGGCCGCCGCGGATGCCTGCCAGTCCCTCAACCCGATGGGCAAGAAATGACCTCCCGGCGGCGCGGCGTCCGCGCCGGCCTGGGCCTGCTCGTGGTGGTCGGCCTCGCCGCGGTCGGCGCCGCCGCGGCCGTGGGATTCGGCGGGCGTACCGGCCCGGTGGCGGCCGCGGCCCACCTGCCACCGGCCACCGCGACCGTGACCCGCGGGGACCTCAGCCGGACCGAACAGGTGAACGGCACACTGGACTACGGCGACGAGACGACTGTCACAGCGAAGGCCGGCGGCACGCTCACCTGGCTCCCCGTCTCGGGTGCGGTGATCTCCCGCGGCCACGCCGTGTACAAAGTGGACGACAAGCCGGTGCCGCTGCTGTACGGCAGCCTCCCGCTGTACCGCCCGCTCGCCGCCGGCGACTCCGGTTCCGATGTCGCCGAGTTGGAGCGCAACCTGTACGCGCTCGGGTACCGCGGGTTCACTGTGGACAGTGATTACAGCACCGCCACCGCGAGCGCCGTCAAGCAGTGGCAGGCCGACCTCGGCCTGACCGAGACCGGCACGGTCAGTCCCAACCAGGTGGCGGTGGCGGCGGGTGCGCTGCGGGTGAAGCAGCTGAAGGCCGGCGTGGGCGATCCGGCCAGCGGTCCGGTGCTGACCTACACCGGCACCAGCCGCACCGTCACCATCGCGCTCGACGTGTCCAAGCAGAGTTACGTACGCAAGGGCGGCAAGGCGACCGTCACCCTGCCCGACGGGCAGGAGATCCCCGGCACCGTCACCGATGTCGGCAACGTCGCCACCACCACCGGCGGCAACTCCAACTCGGACACCAGCACGACCATCGACGTCACGGTCGCCATGGCCGACCAGTCCAAGCTCGGCTCGCTGGTCTCCGCACCGGTCGACGTGACCCTGGTCGCCGCGCAGGCCACGAACGTGCTGTCGGTACCGGTGGCGGCCCTGGTGGCCCTCGCCGAGGGCGGCTACGGCGTGCAGGTCGTCGAGGGCTCCACCACCCGGTACGCCGCCGTGAAGACCGGCCTGTTCGCCGACGGCAACGTCGAGGTCAGCGGCGACGGCATCGTCGAGGGCATGACCGTGGGGATGCCGAAATGACAATCGTCGAGCTGACCCGGGTCAGCAAGGTGTACCCGGGCGGGGTCACCGCGCTGTGCGACGTCTCGCTGTCCATCGGGCGGGGCGAGCTGGTGGCGATCGTGGGCCCGTCCGGGTCCGGCAAGTCGACCATGCTGCACATGATCGGCACGCTGGACCAGCCGTCAACGGGGGCGGTGCGGGTCGACGGGTACGCCATCCAGGAGCTGGGTGACCGGCGGCTGTCCGCGCTGCGCGCGCGTACCGTCGGATTTGTCTTCCAGCAGTTCCACCTCGCCGGCGGCGTGTCCGCGCTCGACAACGTGGCGGACGGCCTGCTCTACTCCGGCGTCCCCCGCTCGGCGCGGCGCCGCCGCGCGGCCGGCGCGCTGACGCGTGTCGGCCTCGCGCACCGCCTCGACCACCGCCCGCACGAGCTGTCCGGTGGCGAGCGCCAGCGGGTGGCGATCGCGCGGGCGGTGGTCGGCGATCCGCCCCTGGTGCTCGCCGACGAGCCGACCGGCAACCTGGACTCCCAGTCCGGCGCCGAAGTCGTGGCACTGCTGCGCGAGCTGCACGCCGCCGGTACCACCGTCATCGTGATCACCCACGACCGGGAGATCGCCGCGGGCCTGGACCGGCAGGTCGAGATGCGCGACGGCCGGATCGCGGCCGACAGCGGGATCGGGGTGCTGGCATGCTGACGGCTCCCGCCCCGGCCCCGGCCCCCGGCCCGGCGCCGGCGCCAGCCCGGCTCGGCCCGCGTGACGTGGCCCTGCTCGGCGCCGCCGGCCTGCGCACCCGCCCGCTGCGCGCGGTCCTCGCCGCCCTGGGCATCGCGATCGGCATCGCCGCCATGGTGTCCGTCGTCGGCATCGCGACCTCCAGCCGGGAAGACCTCAACCGGCAACTCGCCCGGCTGGGGACCAACCTGCTGCGGGTGGCGCCGGGCCAGTCCCTCTTCGGGGACCAGTCGCACCTGCCCGACCAGGCGCTGTCGATGATCAGCCGGATCGCCCCGGTCACCTCCGTGTCCGCGACCGCGGCGGTCAGCAACACGCATGTCTACCGCAACGACCACATCCCGTCCGGCGAGACCGGCGGCAACGCCGTGCTCGCCGCCCGCACCGACCTGCTCGGCACCGTCGGCGCCACGGTCGCCAGCGGCACCTGGCTCAACGACGCCACCGCCCGCTACCCCGCGGTGGTGCTCGGCGCCAGCGCCGCCACGCGCCTCGGCGTCGCCGTGGCCGGCCCCGACGTGCGGGTCTGGCTGGGCAAGCAGTGGTTCATCGTGGTCGGGGTGCTCAACCCCGTGCCTCTCGCGCCCGAACTGGACTCCGGCGCCCTCGTCGGCTGGCCCGTCGCCCAGGCGTCGCTCAACTTCGACGGGTACCCGACCACCGTGTACACGCGTACCCGCGACGACGCGGTCACCGACGTGCAGGCGGTGCTCGCCGCCACCGCCAACCCCGAACACCCCGAGGAGGTCCAGGTGTCCCGGCCCTCCGACGCGCTCGCCGCCAGGCAGGCCGCCAACAGCACGCTCAACGGCCTGCTGCTCGGCCTCGGCGCGGTCGCGCTGCTGGTCGGCGGCGTCGGGGTGGCGAACACCATGGTGATCTCGGTGCTGGAGCGGCGTGCCGAGATCGGGTTGCGCCGCTCGCTCGGCGCCACCCGGGGACAGATCCGGCTGCAGTTCATCGCCGAATCGCTGCTGCTCGCCGCGCTCGGCGGGATCGCCGGTGCGATCCTCGGCATCGGCGTGACCTCGGGGTACGCCACCTGGCAGGGCTGGCCCGCGCTGGTACCCGCCTGGGCGACCGCCGGCGGGGTGGCCGCCACCGTGGTGATCGGCACCATCGCCGGCCTGTACCCCGCCTGGCGCGCCTCGCGCCTGGCTCCGACGGAGGCGCTCGCTACTCCCTAGCCGCGTAGCTTGGCTCGCTACTCCCTAGCCGCGTAGCTTGTCGGAGCGGCTACCAGCCAGCGCCTTGTCAGCCACCGTGTCCAGTGCTATCTCCACCATCTGGCGGAAGGTCTGCTCCCGGTCCTCCGCGCTCGTGCGCTCGCCGGTCTTGATGTGGTCGCTGACCGTCAGGATCGTCAGCGCCCGGGCGCGGAACCGGGCGGCCAGCGTGTACAGTGCCGCCGACTCCATCTCCACCGCGAGCACCCCGTACTCGGCCAGCCGGTCGAACAGGTCCGGCCGGTCGGTGTAGAACGCGTCCGCGGCGAGCACCTGCCCCACCCGCACTGCGATCCCCCGTGCGGCGGCCTTGTCCACGGCCGTACGCAGCAGCCCGAAGTCCGCCACCGGCGCGTAGTCGACGAGTCCCTCGAAGCGCACCCGGTTCATCGCCGAGTCGGTCGACGAGGAGCTGGCCGCGATGACGTCCCGCAACGCGAGATCCTCGGTGAGCGCACCACAGGTACCGACCCGGATCAGCGTGTCCGCGCCGTACTCGGCGAGCAGTTCGTGCGCATAGATCGACGCGGACGGCATGCCCATTCCGGTGCCCTGCACGGAGACCTCGACATCCTGGTACCGCCCTGTGAAGCCGAGCATGTTGCGGACGGTCGAATAGCACTTCGCGTCCTGCAGGTAGGTCTCCGCGATCCACTTCGCGCGGAGCGGGTCCCCGGGAAGCAGCACGCGAGGGGCGATCTCGCCGGGCCTGGCGCCGATGTGGGTACTCATGACGAAGATCCTGCCACCCGGTGTACTCTTCTCCGCGGTGGTGTGTCCGAGTGGCCTAAGGAGCACGCCTCGAAAGCGTGTGAGGGGGCAACCCCTCCGCGGGTTCAAATCCCGCCGCCACCGCTTCACACCTGCGAAAACGCCGGGCGCCTCTACTGAGGGATGCCCGGCGTTGATCTTGTGGTCTCAGTTTTGGTCTCAGTTGGTCCCGCCGCGCGGTGATGGTCGCCGCTGTAGCCCACGGGTCATCTCATCGGAGAGGCTCGTCCGGTGGCCGGCACGCTGGCCACCGGACACGCGCGGCGACGCTCGCGGAGCGCTCTAGGTAGGACATCCGAGCGCCGCGAGTGCCGCGGAACGAGCTTCACGCCACTGTGTTCGACGAGGCTCGACTTGCTCAGGGGCGAGTAGGTTCGCCAGAACGTGGTCACCAAATCGTGCGCGGCCTTCAAGCTCTCCTAGCAGCCGCTTCCTGCTCTCTCTGATGTTCACACGAAGGCTCAGCAGCGCGAGATCAAGAACGAACAGGTCGAGGCACTCGCCTTCGAAGTGCAGTGTCCCGCCAGCGGGAAAGAAGACTCGAAGCCCGATTGCGCTTGAAGGGCTTCCGGGAATAGGTGGCGTAACAGCCGCCGTCCCGTCGCTGATGTACCAGTCCGAGATGCAGGTCGCGCCCCCGGCCAGACGCGAGTCGATGCGCTCGTCGAAGTGCTCGAAGGAATTGCGGACCTTGACGACCGAGAATATGGGAGTGCTGTCGGCGACGGACAGCATGTTCCTCAGCCGTTGGCGCCGATCGTACGAGGTCAGATTGCGATTATCGGTGGATCGTCGCCAAGTGCGCGGTAGGCGTCTGGCTCGGCGGTCAGCACGTCGCAATCGAAGGTCGAGGCAGCCAGCAGCGCCGCTGCGGCATCCAGCCGCCCGAGCACCTCGCACATCACTGCCCACTGGCGCCATTCGTCCACGCCCACAGTCAGCAGCTCGCAAGCCCGATGGCTGGTTAGCAGGTGCAGCATCCGTTCATCAGCCTTGTGCGCGGTGGCGAGGCACGCGATCGGCACGCCGAACGCTGCGCCGTTCTCGTCGACCTGTGAGATCGTCTCTCCGACATGGATTGACCCGCTCGCGAACGCGAGGATCGCGGAGGTGTCGAGTACCAGCCGGACAGGCCGGGCGCTCACGCGGCCTTGGGTGGCAGCCCGAGCCGCTCGCGAAGCCGCGCCCAGTACTCCGGCGTGTGCCGCGCCGCAGCGGTGTCGAGCTTCTCCCGCACCTCAGCGCGCACGCGGGCGCGCTCCTCGTCGGTCACGGCGCCGGGCGCCGGCTTCTCCGCTGCCATGCGTCCAGGTTACCCGCAGGCGGGCCGACGCCGACGCCCCGCAGGCCGCCATGGCCCCCGCCCGCAGCTCACGGCATATCCCGACCCTCGCCGGACGGATGGTCACAGACCTCGAAAGCGTGTGAGGGGGCAACCCCTCCGCGGGTTCAAATCCCGCCGCCACCGCTTTCCTCCCGGACATCCCGGGTCAGACGTCGGCGTCGGGGCCGCGGGGGGAGTCGTCCCGGGTCGGATCGTGGCCCAGCGTCATCAACGTGTCGCGCCACGGGTCATCGTGGATGTCAGACTCCGGCGGGTTGCGCAGCC
>JBBWZQ010000107.1:0-4331 GCA_039649115.1 Micromonosporaceae bacterium
GTCCTGCGGGCGGTCCAGATCGGCAAGCAGCCGGCGCAGCGAGTTGGCCAGTACCGAGTCGTCGGACGCGAACAGTTCGGGCAGCGGCAGCCCGGTCAGGTCAACCAACGCCGGTTCTGCCTCGCCACCGTCCACTCCGACGGGTTCCATGTGTCAGCCCTCCGAGCTCACCTCGGGCGGCCACCGCGTGGGCCCGGCCTGAGACAGTACCTGATCCACTCTACGACACCGGGCCCGGCCCACCAGCAACGCCTCCTCACCGCGATGGCTTTGGCGGGAACCGCCAGGCAACAGCTGGATCTGGCGCTGCGCCGCGCTCGCGACCTCGCACGGGCTGACAGCATCCAGCCAACAGTCGTCCTGTCCTCTGGCCATCGCGGATGGCTTTGCCAGGGTGCGAAATGAGGCGCTACCACGCGTACGGCATCTGCGGCAGCGCGGCCGTCTCGCTCGGCCATGGGCGCCCCGACCGGCGTCGTTCAGGTGGAAGGATTTCGATCTCAACCAGGCAGCGGATGGCTGGCCATCATCATCGGTCCGCAGCGCGGACACTACCCGCATCGGGGTCCGCGGCAGCTTGCGCGAGGGCGCCGATGTCAATGGTGGCGTCGGTGTCCGGGTCGGTGGTCCTGACAGTGCCGCCGGCGCCGGCGCCGGCAACCTCGTCGAGACCAGGACCAGCCGCGGCGGTCTTTGCGGCACCGGCTCTGTCCAACTCGGCCGAATGATCGTCCACAGAGGACACGGCACCGGATTCGGTCGGAGCGCCCGCCCCTGCCGCCATCGCGCCGGCGTCCTTCGCGGAGGCCTCAGCCGCGGCGGCTCCGGACGCGGGTGGCAGAAGCGCGGAGACCGCAGGCGCTTGAGGCACGCGAGCATCGACAAGTGGAGCCCCGGGGCTGATTGGGGCGGCAGGAGGCGTTGCCACGGCGGGCGGCGCGGCGGCCGGCGCCGCCGGCAAGGGCAGCACGGCTGGAGAAGGCGTCCCGGGGGGTGGCCCCGTGGCCGGTGCCGCCGAGGAACCGGCAGCGGCGGGACTCCAGGCGACGGGGGTCGTGTCCCACGGGCCCGCAGCGGCGGGCGCTCGTGGACCAGGGGCTGGCGGAGCCGAGGCCGGCTCGGTCGGGGCCGGCGGGGCCGGCGGGGCCGGCGGGGCCGGCGGGGCTGAGACTCGCGGGTAAGGGACCGGAGGGTTGGCGTGCGGCCTGGAATGGACCGACCCGCCGGGAGCGGGGGCCGCGGGGCCTGCGCCGAACCAACGCGAACCCGCGGCGATCGGGGTGGTGGGGTTGGGCGCGGCAGGCGGCGCGGCCGAAGCGGTACCGCCGCCCGCGCCGTCCGGGACCGTGGGTGGCCCTGCGGCGTCGGATACAGGAGCGGCACTGCCGGCAGCGGCCGAAGCGAATGTCGCGGCGGAAGCGGCCGAGGACGCGGCAGCAGCGGCGGTGGCGGCGGCTGCCGCGGCGGTGGCGGCCGCCGAGGCGGCCTCCGCCGCGGATACGGCGGCCGCGGCAGCCGCCGCGTAGGCGGCGGTGACGGCGTCAGTGGCCGGGTACCAGGCGACAGCGATGGGAGCGGGAGCCGGCGCGCCGGCGTCCGGTCCCGCGTGCTCCGATCCCTCGATGTCCGGACCGCCGCGGGGCAGCAGGCTGCGGCGCGGCAGCAGGCAGAGGAAAGCGAGCAGCGCCAGAAGGCCGGCCACCGCGGCGAACGCGACGCCGGCGTGCAGCAGCCCGTACCGGTCGGCGCCCGCGCCCAGCCCGACCACCGGTACCGAGATGCCGATGTACAGCGTCACGAAGAAGCTGGACGCCACCTCGGCCCGCTGGCCGGCCGGGCTCGCCCCGGTCACCACGGTCAGCCCGGCCCGGAACACCATCCCGTGCGACACACCGCTCACCGCTGCGGCGGCGACCAGCAGTGGCAACGATGCGCGGATCAGGCTCTCGGCCACCAGTCCGGCGCCGGCGGCGAGGCCGAGGCAGCCGACGAGCAGCGAGCGACGCTCGCGTACCGCGGCCGACAGGAGCTGGCCCACAGTGGATGCGAGGAACGCCAGGCACGCCACGCCACCGACGATCGCATGGTTGCTTTCGTGCATCACCTGCCCGAGAAACGCGGCGCAGACGGCGGCAAACAACCCGAGCACCGCGAAGCTGGCGAACCCGGCCAGGCCGGCGCGGAAGAACGCGCCGCGCACCGGGGCGGGTACGCGCAGGCGCTGCAGCCGGGGCCGGTGGCGCCGTGCCGCGGCGGCGGGTTCCGGGATACGGATGAGCCCGACAACGGCGATGAGCACCAGCGCGAGGTCGACGGCGAAGCAGAGCTGCAACGGCTCCCGGGCGTACTGGGCCAGCGCGCCGGCCAGCAGCGGTCCGGTACCCAGGCCGCCGGTGTTCACCGCCGCCGCGACCAGGCTGGCGCGGCGCTGGCGGCCCGGGGCGGCCAGGTCGGCGAGCGCGGCAGTGGCGGTACCCGTGACGAACGCGACCGACAGTCCAGAAAGGACACGACCGGCCACCAGCGCGGCCGGGCCGATGGTCGGCATCCTGACCGCGGCCACGAACACCGCGGCGCTCAGCCCGGACAACAGAAGGCCGGCCAGCATCATGCGCCGCCGCCCGATCTGGTCCGACCACGCACCGAACAGGAGCAGGGCCGTGATCACGCCCGCCGCGTACAGCGCGTAGAGGCCGGTCACTGTCAGATCGGTGAAGTGGAACCGGCTCTGGTACAGGGGGTAGAGCGGGGTGGGCAGGGTCGTGCCCAGCATGGTCACGAGGAACGCGAAGGCGACCCGCCAGGCCGCCGCCCGGTGGCCCACTCTGTCACGGTACCTGAGCGGGGCGTATCGGCGTGATACACGCTGGGTTACGATCGATTGCCCATGGGACGACGGCGTGGAGGTCCCCGGCCAGGGGGTGACGGGTGGCTCAGGCCGTGAGGTCCTTGACGATCGAGGTGTGGGTCGGGTCCCAGCCCAGCGTCTCGCGGGTCTTCGCGGCGGAGACGTCCTGGTCCCGGGTGAACAGGTCGGCGAGCGGGCCGAGTTCGGCCGTCGCGTCGGCCAGCGGCCAGGACGACGCCGTGCCGCCGCCGAGCGCCACGGCGATCGCGTCGAGGCGGACGGTCTCACTGACACCGTGCCAGATGGTGCCCGGTGTGGCCTGCTCCGCCACGGCCAGGTACAGCGCGGCCAGGTCCTCGACCTGCACGACCGGCCACCGGACGCCCGGCTCGCCGATGTACACGCCGGAGCCGCGTTCGGCCGCCTTCGCGGACAGCAGGCCATGTACCAGGCCGCCGCCGTTGCCGTACACCATTCCGGGCCGGATCACCCAGCCGCCGGCCGCCAGTATGCGCCGTTCGACGGCGGGCCGCCCGGCCGCGACCGGGTGCGGATCCGGCGGGCTGTCCTCGTGCGCGGAACCCGGGCCGAGGACCGCCGCGCCCGTCGTGTAGATGACCGGGCTACCCGCCGCCAACAGCGCGTCCGCGCCGGCAGTGTCAATGTCGTCGCCGAGCGGGGCGCCGGCGTGGACGACCCGGTCGAAGCCCGCCGCGGCGGCGGTCAGCGAAGACGGGTCGGTCAGGTCACCGGCCACGGGCCGGTACGAGGTGCCGGCCGGTCCGCCGCCGGGCCGCCGCAACGCCTCGACCTGATGCCCGGCCTTGGCAAAGGCCGTGGCCACATGCGATCCGATGTAACCGGTGACACCGATGACCAGAACTCTCACGATGGGACAACTCCTCCGACGCTGGGTTCACACTGCGGACCGGCTCACTGCGGACTGGGCTCACTGCGGACTGGACTCACTGCGGACTGGGCTCACTGCGGACTGGGCTCAGTGCGGGCTGGCTCACTCCGGGGGCTGGCTCACTCGGGGGCTGGCTCACTCCGGGGGCCGGCTCACTCCGGGGCGATCTGCTGGCGGGCTCCGGTCTCCGATGCCCGCTCGACGGCCGCGAGCAGCCGGTGATGGCGTGTGGCCGTGTGGAAACTCGGGTGTGCCTGGCGGCCTTCGGCGATCGCCTGGGCGATCTCGCGGTACAGGGCGGCGACGTGGGCCGGCGGTCCGGCGGGCACGCCCGCGGGGACGATGCGGTAACGGTCCGGCACAGCCACATTGGTCGGCGTACCGCCGACGGTTGTCGCGTTGATGGTCCAGTCGGCCCAGTGCAGGTACGGCCCCGACCCGGGCGAGGGCGTGATGGCCAGCGTCCCTCCGGTACCGGTGATCTTGAGGAAGAATCCGTCCGGGTTGGACAGGTTGCCGCCGTGCACGCTCACCGAGACCACCGCGCCGCCGTCCAGGCGTCCGTGCAGCGCC
>JBBWZQ010000170.1:0-3073 GCA_039649115.1 Micromonosporaceae bacterium
TCGGCGACGCGAAGGCCACGAGGTTGAGCAGCCAGGACCAGAAGATGATCGTGCCGACCAGCACCACGCCGTCGGTGACGCTGGTGTAGCTGCCCGACATGGCGTTCTGCGCGGCGTCGGCGAGCAGCACGATGACCAGCAGATCGGTGACACCGGTGCTGCCGCTCTCCCGCTTCAGCACCACGCGCAGCATCACGTACAGGGTGAGGTAGACGACCGTGCCGCGGATGATCAGGTCCGGAATCGCCGCGGTCGGCCGGAACAGCTGACCCCAGTGCACCACCCTCGATCGGTACCCGGGTGATCGACGTTCACACCCGCGTCAGGCCGCGGCGGGTGACGACAGCAGCTCCAGCTCACCGACCTGGCCGCGGTGGTGCAGGTCGAGGAACAGGTCCACGAGCTCCGGGTCGAACTGGGTGCCCCGGCCCGAGCGCAGTTGCTCGCGGGCCCGGTCTTCCGGCATCGCGGCCTGGTACGCGCGGTCCGAACGCATCGCCGCCCACGAGTCGCAGACCGCGATGACGCGCGACTCCACGCGGATGTCGCCGGCGCCCAGCCGATCGGGGTACCCGGTGCCGTCGTAGCGCTCGTGGTGCTGGCGGATCGACTCGGCCACCGCGCCGAGCCCGGGTACCAGCCGCGCCAGCCGCGCGCCGTGGTCGGGGTGCTGGCGCAGCAACTCCCACTCCGCCGTCGTCAACCCGCCGGGCTTGCTGAGGATGGCCTCGGGTACCACGATCTTTCCCACGTCGTGCAGCCGGCTGGCCAGCTCCACCCGCCACGTGGTGGCCGGGTCGTGGCCCAGCGCGCGGGACAGGACGGTGGCCCAGCGGCTGACCGCGCTGCTGTGCTCGTGCCCGGACATGCACCGGTCGACGTGGTCGGCGGCGGATCGCAGGTAGTGCAGCATGGGTGCAGGGGTGGCAGACCCGTGGCGTCCGCCCGCCTTCTCCATCCGGTCCCCCACACGATCGGCCGATCGTTCCCGACCGCGGGCTGGTTTCCCGGCGGCGGTCGCCACGCTCGTCCGAGCGGCGGTCGCCTCGTTGCCATGACCCGCCTGCCGGCCCCCCGACTGACAGACGCCCGAGCGACAAGGTCCACTCAGGTCCACATCTGCTACACCGTAGACCACTGGTCGCGAGGTGCCAAGTTTGGTTGCCGTCGATATCCGCCCGTGTACCGGCCGTCACCGACCGGCCGGTCTTCCGGCACCATCGTAAGGAAATGCGCACGCACGGTTGGCGAGCCACGGTCGTGAACAGTCCAATGAGGATGGTCAGTGCGCGGGCCGCACCAGGTGCCGTGGTCAGGGACCCGTCAGGACGGTCGACGAGCTGGAGACCTCGGCGGCGGCCACCGCCGGCGCGACCGAGACCGCGACGGGGAGCAGGGCGAACACCGCGAGCGCGACCAGCGTGAGGGCCTGGAACCCGGTGCCCAGCGGCCGGTACGGGGCGGCCAGCCGGCGCACCCGGGCGAGCGCGTCCGGTCCGGTGGCGGAGAGTACCGCGGCCGGCGACGCCGGGTAGGCGGCCCGCTGACCCGCCTCGGCGAGCAGGACCAACGCCTCAGCCAGGCGTACCCGGTCGCACACCGCCGTCGCGGCGTCGTCGGCCCGCATCTCCAGCAGCTGCCCGATCTCCCGGTGCCCCCACGCGAAGACGGGCAGCGGGCCGAAAGCCCGGTGCCAGGCGGCGACGCAGCCCAGCAGCAGGGCGTGCCGGCCGCGCAGGTGCGCCCGCTCGTGCGCCAGCACGCCGGAGAGCTGGTCGGCGGCGAGGAGATCCCGGGTGGCGGAGGTGATCACGACGCGCGGCTGCCGGCCGGGCACGCAGTACGCGGCCGGGGTGGAGTGCGGCAGCACGAGCAGGCCGGGGGCTTCTGGCGTGGGCAGGCCGGCGCCGAGCAACCGGAGGCTGGCGTGCTGGCGGGCCCGGATCCGCCGGGTCTCCAGGGCCAGCCGCACGGCGCAGTAGCCCAGGCGCAGCAGCAGCGCGGCACCCGCGGCCACGCCGAGCAGCACGCCCGACCGGCCGTTGCTCACGTCGTAGTCGCGGCGCAACTGGATCAGCGAGGCGTGCAGCAGCAGGGCCAGGCCGTCACCGACCGCCGGTACCACCAGCGTGGCGCAGCCCAGCAGCGCGGCGAGCAGGGCGGTGGCGCCGAGGGTGAACCAGGCCACCACCCCGAGCCGGGGTGCGCGGTACGGCCATCGCGCCCGTACCAGGAGCCGCGGTACCAGCACAGCGGCTCCCGCCGAGTACGCTGCGAGAAGTACCGCGAAGGTCATCGATGCCGCCGCCGCGTTTCGTACTCGTCCAGCGCCTTGCGCAGCGCGGTGACCTCGCTGCGGCTCATCCGATCGACGAAGCCCAGCAGCGCGGCGGTGCGGTCGCCCGCGTCGTCCAGCACGGCCGACAGCAGCCCGGCGACGTGCTGCTCGCGGCTCTGTGCCGGCAGGTAACGGTAGGCGCGACCGTCCATCTCGCGCCGCACCGCACCCTTGCGGTGCAGGTTGTCCAGCACGGTCATCACGGTCGTGTAGGCGATCTGCCGCTCCTTGCGCAGGTCGTCGACGACCTCCCGGACGCTGGTCGGGCGGTTCCAGGACCACAGCCGTTCCATGATCACGGCTTCCAGCTCACCGAATCCACGCACCGACCCAGCCACCCGTCGCTCGGACACCCCGTTCGCGGCATCCTACAGCGCCAGGCAGGCGGCGAGCATTAGTTGTACGCTTACAACTAATGGTCTCTGAGCTCAGCCGCGCCCGGCGGTTGCTGGTGCTGGCCGTGTGCTGCACGAGCCTGTTCATCGTCGGGCTCGACAACACGATCGTGAACATCGCGCTGCCGGCCATCCGGCGCGACCTGCACGCGTCGGTCTCCGGTCTACAGTGGACGATCGACGCGTACGCGCTGGTGCTGGCGAGCCTGTTGACGCTGGGCGGCTCGACGGCCGACCGGATCGGGCGGCGGCGGGTGTTCCAGACCGGGCTCGTGGTCTTCACGCTGGGCTCGCTGCTGTGCGGCCTGGCGCCGGGCCTGGGCTGGCTGATCGCGTTCCG
>JBBWZQ010000176.1:0-10684 GCA_039649115.1 Micromonosporaceae bacterium
GATCAGAGTCTGGCGTCAACCGTGGAAGCTGCGTCCGGGGACGGATCGGTCGGTGCCGGCTCGTCCGTGGGTGGCTGCGCCTTTGTCTTCATGTGGTGCCGCTGGCGCACGAGTTGCAGGACAAGCAGGCCGATCACCACCGCCATCGACTCGGCGAGCCACAACACCCACTCCGGCACCCGTTGCGTGCCCGAGGCGCTGTCCGGCTTGCCGATCCACCGCAGTTCGCCGCGGATGTCGAAGCGGGCGCCGTCGGCGGTGGCGTGTACCTGCCAGGCGCCGACCAGATGGGGCTGCCGGGGGTCGGCCTGCACCGCGGGTGGACGCTGTTGACCCATCCAGTGGATCCGGTGGTCGTGCCACCGTGCCGTGCCGGTGGAGCCGATCTGCCGCCAGGACGGCGCGACCGTGCCGGTGTCCTGTCCAGCGGGCAGGGAGTCGGCGAACAGGCTGCGGTTGAGGTAGGTGGTCTGCGACAGCATGTTCTCGGCCAGTCCCGTGGCGGCGACCCGCAGGTACGGCTCCCCGCTGTAACCGAGCACCACGACAACCGCGGCGCCGGTGTTGGTCAACTCGATGAACTCACCGGCCGGATCGACCCGGACGCTGATCCCGTCCGGGGACGGCGCCACCCCGGTCAGGCTGCTGCGGTAGTACGCGGCGTCCGGAATCGTCTGCCCACCGCCATGGGCCGCGGCGCTGCCGGCCGGTACCACCACCACGGCGGCGAGCGCGGCCAGCGCGGCAAGGCAGGGCCAGAGACGACGGGTTCCGCTGTTCATGGCCCGATTGTCAGCCACGGGCCGACCCACCGGACCAAAGATGAACAACCTGTCATCGGCAGCCCCGGGTGGGCCAGTAGGTTGGGAGGCGTGCCGGAGGAACCGCCGCCGTACCAGCGTGACGCCGTCGCGGCGCTGGCGGAGCAGCGCATCCCGCCGTACACCAAAGGCTTTGGCGTCAGCGACGGCGCCCGCACCCCGGCGGACCTCGCCGCGGCCGGCGTCACCGTCTTCGACGGTGACTTCACCTTCCCCCTGCTGACGGTGCGGCGGAATGCGGTCGGGCACAACGTCGCGGTGATGAGCCGGTTCTGCGCGGATCTGGGGGTACGGCTGGCGCCGCACGCCAAGACCTCGATGTCCCCGCAGCTGTTCGCCCGGCAACTGGACGCGGGCGCGTGGGGGTTGACCGCGGCCACGATGGATCAGGTCCGGGTGTACCGGGGCTTCGGCGTGCGCCGGGTGCTGCTCGCCAACGAGCTCGTCGACCGGGCCGCCATCGGCTGGCTGCGCCGGGAGCTGGCCGGGGATCCCGCGTTCGAGTTCCTGTGCTATGTGGACAGTGTCGACGGCGTGGCGCTGCTGGAGGACGCGCGGGTCCCGCTCAACGTGCTGGTGGAGCTGGGCCACCCGGGCGGGCGTACGGGGTGCCGCACCGTCGCGGCGGCGCGGGAGCTGGCCGGGCGGGTGGCGGCCAGCGGGTCGCTGCGTCTCGCCGGAGTCTCCGGGTACGAGGGGAGCATCGGTGCCGGGCGCACGCCGGAAATCCTCGCGGCGGTCCGGCGGTTCTGCGCCGACCTGGTGGCGCTGCTGCGCGTCCTGCGCCGGGACGGGCTGCTCGGGCCGCGGCCGGTGCTGTCAGCGGGTGGGAGCGGGTTTCCGGACGTGGCCGGCGAGGTGCTCGCCGGGGCGCGGGCGGAGGCGACGGTGCTGCTGCGCTCCGGGTCCTATGTGGTGCATGACGACGGCATGTACCAGCGGCTGTCCCCGTTCGGGGACGCGCTGCGGCCCGCGCTGGAGCTGTGGGCGCAGGTGCTGTCCCGGCCGGAGCCGGGGCTGGCGCTGCTCGGGCTGGGGCGCCGGGACGTCGGGTTCGACCAGGGGCTGCCGGTGGCGACCCGGGTGCGCGACCGGGCCGGTGCGCAGCGCAGTGCCGGCGGGCTGGCGGTGACCGCGCTCAACGACCACCACTGCTTCCTGCGCGGACCCGTCCCGGCCCCCGGCGAGCTGGTCGCGCTGGGCATCTCGCACCCGTGCACCACGCTGGACCGCTGGCGCCTGGTGCCGATGGTCGACGACACCGGCACGGTCACCGAGATCATCCACACGTACTTCTGACGAGGGGTGATGAGACGGCAGATCGGGACAGGCGCTGCGCAACGTCGGTGCGGGGCCGGCGGCACGCCGTTACTGCACGGAGAGGTGGACGTGGTTGTAGTGGTCGCCGGCGGGGGTACCGTCGCCGCCGTACGAGCGCCAGCCGGAGCCGGGCAGCCAGATCCGCTTGTACCAGATGACGTAGAGCACCGCGAGCCGGTCCGCGTTGGCCAGGAACCAGGCCGCGAGCCGGTCCCCGTACGCCTTGTCGGCGCCGGTCGCGCGGGCGTTGACGAAGGTGCTGGCGTTGGCGGAGAAGTCGCAGGCGCGACCCAGCGGGTGCTCCCCCGAACCGCCGTTGCGGAAGCACTTCGTGTAGTGGGTGAAGCCGGCCTTGCCCGCCTGCTGGTACGCGTGCAGGGTGCGGGGGGTCAGGCACCCGGAGGTCGTCGGGTCCTTTGCCGAGCAGGACTCCTTCGGCCAGCTGCCGTCCGCGTTGCGGGGCGCGGACGTGGCCGAGGCGGTACCGCCGGACGGGCCGGTGGTGACGGCGCCGGACCTGGCGGCCGCCAGCGCCTTCTCGGCCTGCTTGCGCTTGGCGTCCATCAGCGCGAGCTGGCTGCGCTGGGTGGCCACCTCGGCGTCGATCGCGGCGCGCTGCTGCCCGTAGCGCTGCCGCGCGGCCCGCATGTCGCGCAGCGCGCGGTTGTCGCGGCTCACCTGGGCCTGCAGCCGGGTGGCCCGGTCGAGGAAGTCGCCGACCGAGGTGCTGCCCAGCAGGACGGTCAGGCCGCGGATGCGCCCGCCCTTGTACGCGGTGACGACGGCGGCGTCCACCTCCTTGCCGAGCACGGCCATCTGCACCTCGGTCGCCTGGGCCTGCGTGGCCAGTGCGGCCTGGCGCTGCCTGGCCGCGTCGAGCCGGCCCTTGGCGTCGTTGTACGCGCGCACCGCGGTGTCCAGCTGGGCGGTGAGGGTGGCGTTGTCCGCACCGTCCGGTCCCGCGGCCGGAGCCGTCCCGCCCCGCGTGGGTATGGCCACCTCGGTTACGAAGAGTAATACAGCCAGTACCGCGACAGCGAGCGAGACCGAAGTTCGGCGCATTCCGGCAGGCTACTCGCTTACCTCGTGACCTTCCAGCACCCATATCACAATGAGTGACACCGATCAACTACCCTGGGTAACCGCGACCGAGCAGCCGGCCCGCTCGATCAGCGCCTGGCTGACCGTGCAGGACAGCAGGTGGGCCAGGCCCGCGTGCTCGTGGGCGCCGGCCACGACCAGCTGCGCGTCGTGCGAGGCGGCCAGCAGGGCGGCGACCACGTCGCCGGCGTCGCTCACCACCCGGCGCACCTGCACGTCCCGAAACGTCACCGACCAGGTGTCCAGCATGTCGGCCAGCATCCGGCGCGCCTCGCGGCGGGCGTGGCCGAGGTCCGCCCCGTCGACGTAGAACGCCTCGGGGAAGCAGCAGGCGATGCCGGCGCCCGGCGGCTGCCACCACACGTGGTGCACCTCGATCGGGGCGCCGCGCAACGCCGCCTCCTCGAACGCGAAGGCCACCGCGGCCGCGGAGCAGGGCAGCCCGTCGACCCCGAGCAGCACCGCCCGCGGTACCGCGGCGGTGTGCTCGCGGTCGAACGGCCGGCTGACGATCACCGGTACCGCCGACCGGCTGGCGACCCGCATCGCGACCGGGCCCACCGGCCGGCTGCCACGGCGCTCCGTGGGCGGACCCGCGAGCTCCCCGCCGCAACCCCGGTAGCCCACGACCGCCAGGCACGCGCTGGCCGTGTGGCGCCGCAGCGCCTCCGCCGGATCGCCGAGGAGGAACACCCCGCGCACCGCGAGGCCCGGGTGGTCCGCGCCGACCCTGCCGATGGCGATGGCCAGCATCTCCCCCGCCCGGGCCAGCGCGGCGGCGCCCTCCACAGTGGACCCCTCCGGGCCCTGGTAGACGTGCACGATCTCCAACGGGGTGACCCGGCCGGCGGCCTCCTCCGCCGCGAGGTCGAGGGCCGCGAAGCTGGCGGCCGAGCCGTCCAGTCCCACCGCGACAGCTGGCATCGGTTCGACAGGCATGACGCACCTCCGCTCGTCTCCATCTACCCTCACACGCCGGGCGCCGAACCCGTGCGGGCTCCGTGCCCGACCTCGGGAACTCGGTGCGCGCGGTGCGCGCTACCATCCGCCTTGTGCCGATCCTCCCCTCCGGCGATGCCAAGCTGCTGGCCATCAGCGACCTGCACGTGGCCTACCCGGAGAACCGGGAGATCGTGGAGAGCCTCCGGCCGCAGGCCGCCGGCGACTGGCTGCTGGTGGCCGGCGACGTCGGCGAGCAACTGGCCGACATCGAGTGGGCGCTGGGCACGCTGCGCGACAGGTTCGCCCGCGTGATCTGGACGCCGGGCAACCACGAGCTCTGGACGCCGCGCGACGATCCGCTACGGCTGCGCGGCGTGGCCCGGTACGAGTACCTGGTGCGCCGCTGCCGCGAACTGGGAGTGCTGACTCCCGAGGACCCGTACCCGGTCTGGCGCGGGGCGGGCGGGCCGGTGGCGGTGGTGCCGCTGTTCCTGCTGTACGACTACAGCTTCCTGCCTGAGGGCGCGGCCACCAGCGAGGAGGCGCTCGCCGTGGCATACGCGTCCGGCGTGGTGTGCACGGACGAGTTCCTGCTGCACCCCGACCCGTACCCGAGCCGGCAGGCGTGGTGCTGGGCGCGGCTGACCGGGACCAGGCAGCGCCTGGCCGAGCTGGACCCGGCGGTGCCGACGGTGCTGGTCAACCACTTCCCCCTCACCCGCGATCCCACGCGCGTGCTGCGCTACCCCGAGTTCGCGCAGTGGTGCGGCACCCAGCTGACCGCCGACTGGCACGTCCGGTACCGGGCCGCCGCCGTGGTGTACGGGCACCTGCACATCCCGCGCACGACCTGGTCGGACGGCGTGCCGTTCGAGGAGGTGTCGCTCGGCTATCCGCGGGAGTGGCGCCATCCCCGCCGCGCGGGGCAGGTACCCGGGCAGCCGCGCCAGATCCTGCCGCGGGTCGTCGCGCCGTGATCGAGGAGATCCTGCCGCCCGGCGTGGTGGCGGTGGAGGCGTTCGAGGACCCGCCGGACGCGGTGCTGTTCCCGGAGGAGGAGGCGCTGCTGCGCAACGCCGTGGCCAAGCGCCGCCGGGAGTTCACGACGGTACGGGCCTGCGCCCGTGCCGCGCTGGACCGGCTCGGGCTGCCGCCGGTGCCGATCCTGCCCGGCCCGCGCGGCGCGCCGGGCTGGCCGCCCGGCGTGGTGGGCAGCATGACCCATTGCGAGGGGTACCGGGCGTGCGTGCTCGGCCGCGCCGCGGAGGTACGCACCGTCGGGCTGGACGCGGAGCCCGACGAGGAGCTGCCGGCGGGCGTGCTCGGGATGATCTCGCTGGACCGGGAGCGGGAGATGCTGCAGGCGCTGCCGTCCGGCACGTGCTGGGACCGGCTGCTGTTCTGCGCCAAGGAATCGGTCTACAAGGCGTGGTACCCGCTCGCCCGGCGCTGGCTGGACTTTGCCGAGGCCGAGGTGACGCTGCTGGCCGGCGGCGCGTTCACCGCCCGGCTGCTGGTACCCGGTCCGCTGGTGGACGGGCAGGAGCTGACCGGCTTCGCCGGCCGCTGGCTGGCCCGGCGCGGGCTGATCGCCACCGCGATCGTGCTCCTCGCACCGGACTAGCTAGCGGTCGGGGAGTTCGGCGCGCACGACGGTACCGTGGCCGGGGCCGCTGCGCAGCTCCAGCCGCCCGCCTTCCGCCGTCGCCCGCTCCCGCATCGAGCGCAGCCCGAGCCGGCCGGGGAACTGCGCCCGCGGGTCGAAGCCGCACCCGTCGTCGAAGACCTCCAGCACCACCACCGGCGGCTCGTGCGACAGCCGCATGCCCACGTGCGCGGCGGCGGCGTGCCGGGCGGCGTTCTGCAGCGCCTCCTGCGCGATGCGGTACAGCGCCTGCCGGGCCGGCGGGGCGCCCGGTACCGCGGCGGCGAGCTGGGCGGAGGTGGTCGTCCCGTACCCCGCGTGCAGGGTGTCGAGCAGCCGCCGCAGGGCGACCGCCAGCCCGTCCCCGGCCAGCGTGTCGGGGCGCAGGTCGGAGATCAGCCCGCGGGTCTCGGCCAGCCCGGACGCGGCGATCTGCAGCACCTGCGACAGGGGTGCGCCGGCACCGGCCGGGTCGTGGCGCAGCAGCTCCTGCGCGGCGCGGGCACGCAGGCTGATGCCGTACAGGCTCTGCGCGAGCGAGTCGTGCAGCTCGCGGGCGAGCCGTTCGGCCGCCGGGCGCTGCCGTACCGGCCCGGCGGCCAGCCCCGCGAAGAGCTCGACGAGGTGCTGCTCGGCGAGCCGGAAGCGGCCGCACGAGGCGTGCCCGATGCCGATGACCCCGGACGGTCGACCGTCCGCGGGGATCGGCGCGTACAGCACCCGGCGCAGGCCGCGCGCGGCGAGCGCCGCCTCGTACGGGTACCGGGTGCGGGCCAGGTCGGTGCGGCAGGTGCGGCGCAGCCGGATGGTGAGTCCGGCGAGGGTGTCACCGGCGGCGACCCGGGCGCCGGACAGGTGGGCGACCGGGGCGCCGGCTGCCGCCCGTACCATCAGGTCCCCGCCGCCCTCGACGGTCAGGGCGATGACGGCCGCGGCGCCGAGCACCCCGGCCGCGCGCCGGACGAGCAGGCTGAGCACCTCGTCGGGCCCCTGCCCGCGGCACACCGCGGCCTCGATGTCGGCCACCGCGCCGGCCGCGTCCCCCCGGCGGTGCCGGCCCGGCGTCCACCGCATCGCGGACTAGACGGGCGCGGGTTCGCTGACCGGAACCAGGCCGACGCGCATCGCGTACAGCGCGGCCTGGGTGCGGCTCTGCGCGCCGAGCTTGCCGAGGATGCTGCTCACGTGCGTCTTGACGGTCTGCGGCCCGATGTTCAGCTCGCGGGCGATCTGGCGGTTGTCCCGGCCGCGCGCCAGCAGGGTGAGCACCTCCTCCTCCCGCCGGGTGAGGCGGGGCAGGCCGCGCGGCGCGTCCACGTCCCGGACGAGCCGGGCGGCCACCGCGGGCGAGAGCTGCACCTTGCCGGCCGCGGCGGCCCGCACCGCGCGGTGCAACTCGTCCGCGTCGGTGTCCTTGAGCAGGTACCCGATGGCCCCGGCGTGCAGCGCGTCGACCACCAGGTGGTCGTCGAGATATCCGGTGAGCACCAGCACCTCCACCTCGGGTAGCTCCTGCCGGATGGTGGCGGTGGCGGCCAGGCCGTCGATCCCCGGCATGAGCAGGTCCATGAGGACGACGTCGGGCCGCAGGTCGCGGGCCAGCTCGACGGCCTGCCGGCCGTCCACGGCCTCGGTCACCGGCCGCATGTCGTCGTCCAGGCCGAGGAAGTCGCGCAGGCCCTGGCGGACCATGGCGTGGTCGTCGGCGATCAGCAGGCTGATGGTCATCCGGGCTTTCTCCGAGACGGGTCGGGGGTCGGGGCGGCGTCCGCTCGCAACTACCCATCGTGTCGGTCAGGAAACCCCCCGTTGTGGGGAGGCCCAAGGGGTGGCCCGATCCGCCACCCCTTGCGGGAGGCGGCCGCACCGGCGTGCCAGCCAGTGTTGACGGGACAACCGCGGTGTGAAGGGCGAACCATGCGATCCGGGTACCCGTCAGGAAAGCACCGTGCCAGCCGGCGGCTGGCCGGCTCGGCCGTGCCCGGCACGGCCGGCACGGCGCACGCGGCGGCACCCCGGCGCCGGGCACGCACCGGCCGCTTCATGCTCGTCGGCGCGGGCGGCGTGGGCGTGAACAACCTGGCGCTCCTGCTGCTGCACGGGCTGGCCGCGGTGCCGCTGCTGGCGGCCTCGGCGGTCGCCGTCGAGCTCGCGGTCGTGCACAACTACGTGCTCAACGAGGTCTGGACGTTCCGGCCCGGCCGGCTGTCCGCCCGGCGCTTCGGTGCCTTCAACGCGATCGCGCTGGGCGCCCTGTCGGTGAACGTCGGCGTCCTGCAACTGCTCACCCTCGCCGGGGTCTTCTACCTGCTCGCCAACGTGGTCGGGGTGGCCGCCGCGTTCCTCATCAACCTTGCGCTCAGCACGACGTGGATCTGGAGTGACCGCATCAATGGAGCAGATCGTACTGGCCCCGATCGTGGTGATCTCTCTGCTGCTGACCGTACAGGCGGCACACACCCTTTATTTGATGATCTACACGTGGGACCAGCCCGAGGCCGAGGCGCTCGCCGCCGCCCCCGAGTCGCGGGCCGCTCCGCGATTGTCCTTCACCGCGATCGTGCCGGCACGCCACGAGGAGGAGGTCATCCAGACGACCATCGACCAGGCCGTGCGGACTGACTACCCGGCCGAGCTGATCCAGGTACTGGTGGTCTGCTCGGCGGACGACACGGGGACCATCGCGTGCGCCCGGGAGAAGATCGACCGGCTGCGCGCGCAGGGGCTGGACAACGCGGAACTGGTCGTCTTCGACGACGGCCCGGTGAACAAGCCGCACGGCCTGAACAAGGCGCTGGCCCGGGCCGACGGCGACGTGGTCTCGGTGTTCGACGCGGAGGACGAGATCCCGCGAGAGATCTTCAGCATCGTCAACACGGTGATGCTCGCCGAGCACGTGCGCGTGGTACAGGCCGGCGTGCAGCTGATGAACTTCGACTCCAACTGGTACTCGACGTTCAACGTCCTGGAGTACTTCTTCTGGTTCCGCAGCCGGCTGCACTACCACGCGATGCGCGGCGCGATCCCGCTCGGCGGCAACACGGTGTTCTTCGAGCGCGGGCTGCTGGAGCAGATGGGCGGCTGGGACGAGACGATCCTGACCGAGGACGCGGAGATCGGGCTGCGCGTGTGCGTGATGGGCGAGCGGGTGCGGGTCATCTACGACGACCGGTACGTCACGAAGGAGGAGACGCCGCCGACGATCCGGCAGTTCATCCGCCAGCGCACCCGGTGGAGCCAGGGGTTCATGCAGACGCTGCGCAAGGGCACCTGGAAGCAGTTGCCGACGCGCGGCCAGCGGCGGCTGGCGTGGTACACGCTCGCCTTCCCGCACGCCCAGGCGGGGCTCGGCCTGTACATCCCGGTCGCGTTGCTCACCGCGTTCGTCATGCACGCGCCGGTGCTGCTGGTCATGCTGTCCTGGCTGCCGGTGCTGCTGCTGGCCGCGCACTTCGTCGTCTCCGTGGTCGGCCTGTACGAGTTCACCGGGGCGCACGGGCTGCACGCCTCGCCGCGCACCGTGGTCGTGATGGCGCTGACCTGGATCCCGTACCAGATGATGCTGGCGTATTCGGCGGCGCGGGCGCTGCGCCGGCAGATGCGCGGCGCGCAGGACTGGGAGAAGACCGCGCACATCGGCGCGCACCGGGACGCGGTGCCGGCCGAGGCTCTGGTCGACACCGGCCTGGCGCCGGGTGGCCTAATCGCCGACGGCCCGGTCACGGGCGGCCCGGTCACTGGCGGCCCGGTCACCGAGGGCGTGGTCACCGAGGGGCTCGCGGTCGCCGAGGAGGCGGGTAGCCGTGCCGGCTAAGCACCGCGCCGGTGCCACCCGCGCGCCGGCCCCGCCGACCTATGCACCGCCGCCGACCCCGCCGACCCCGCCGACCCCGTCGGCCCCGCCAACCCCGTCGGCCTACGGCACGGCACGGTCGGCCGCCACCCAAGCGCCGTCCAGCTACGCCGCGCCGCACCGGGCCAGCGTCCAGGCGCCGGACCGGCCGCGCGCCGCCCGCCGCAAGCGCGCGCCGGTGCGGGTCGCCGGACCACTGGGCGGTACCGGCCGGGCGGTGCTCGTGGTCTCGCTGATCGTCGCGCTGGTGACCCACGCGTACAACGTCTTCCACTACCCGCTGTACCTGACGGACGAGGGCATCTACACGGAGCAGGCGTGGTCCGTGCTGCACCAGGGCAGGCTGTCGCCGTACACGTACTTCTACGACCACGCGCCGTTGGGCTGGCTGACGCTGTCCGCCTGGGTGGGCATGCTGCCCAGGCAGTTCCACACCTTCGGCGACCCCATCAACGCCGGCCGGGTGCTGATGGTGCTGCTGCAGATGGCCAGCGTGTACTTCCTCTTCGAGGTGGTCCGCCGGTACTCGGGCAGTGTCAGCGCGGCGTTCCTGGCCACGTTCGTGTTCACCGTCTCCCCGCTCGCGGTGTACTACCAGCGCCAGGTGCTGCTGGACAACATGATGGTGTTCTGGGTGCTGCTGTCCCTGTACCTGATCGCCCGCGGCTGCGGGCGGGTGACCACCGTGATGGGCTCCGGCATGGCTCTGGGCCTGGCCGCGGTCACCAAGGAGAACGCGGTCTTCCTGATACCGGGCTTCGCGTACCTGATGCACCGCAGCATCTCCGGTCGGGCCAACCGCCGGTTCAGCGCGACCTTCTGGTGGTTCGCGGCGCTCTCCCCGGTCGGCGTGTACATGCTGTTCGCCACGCTGAAGAACGAGCTTCTCCCGCAGGGCCTGCGGTTCAACCTGAACACCCCGCCGGCCAATCACGTGTCCCTGCTGTACACGGTGTGGTGGCAGCTCAACCGCACCGCGCAGGGCAGCCAGGGCGGCGCGTT
>JBBWZQ010000185.1:0-30565 GCA_039649115.1 Micromonosporaceae bacterium
GGAAGCTCACCTGCCCGTCGGTCATGTACCGGCTCTTGGCGATCTCGTTCGCCACGATGTCCCAGCACACCGCGAAGAAGTCGGAGAACATCACCTCGGCGATCGGCCGCAGCCCGGTCATCGCCGCGCCCATCGCCGCGCCGACGATCGCCTGCTCGGAGATGGGGGTGTCCCAGACGCGGCGCGGGCCGAACTCGGCGAGCAGCCCGACCGTCGTCTTGAACACGCCCTCGGCCGCGCCGATGTCCTCGCCGAGGCAGACCACGGTCTCGTCGCGCCGCATCTCCCGCGCGATGCCCTCGGCCACCGACTCGCGGTAGGTGATCAGGTCCGCCATGCCGCACCGCCGTCCGCCCACACGTCGGTGAACGCCTCGGCCGGATCGGCGTCGGGTGCCGCCTTCGCCGCCGCGACCGCCCCGGCGACCGCCGCGGCGGCACGCTGTTCGGCATCGTCCACATCGGACTCCGGTAGCCCTTCGTCGAGCAGGCGGGCCCGGGAGACGGCGAGCGGGTCGCGGGCCAGCCACTCCCGCACCTCGTTCTCCGGGCGGTACCTGGCCGGGTCGGTGCGGCTGTGGCCGAAGTGGCGGTAGGTGCGTGCCTCGATGACCGTCGGGCCGCTCCCCTCGCGGGCCCGGCTGGCGGCGCGCGCCACGGCGTCGCGTACCACGAGGACGTCGTTGCCGTCGATGACCTCGGCGGGCAGCGCGTAGGCGCACGCCCGGTCCGCGGCTGGATTGTCCACTGTGGTCACCGCGGCGATCGGCGTGTATTCCATGTAGAGGTTGTTCTCGCAGACGAACAGCGCGGGCAGCCGCCACACGGCGGCGAGGTTGAGTGCCTCGTGGAACGCGCCGATGTTGGTGGCGCCGTCGCCGAAGAACGCGACGGCGACCTGGCCGGTGCCGCGCAGGCTGGCCGACCAGGCCGCGCCGACCGCGATGGGCAGGTGCGCGCCGACGATCGCGTACGAGCCGAGCATGTGGTGCTCGGCCGACGTGAGGTGCATCGAGCCGCCCTTGCCCTTGCACAGCCCGGTCGCCTTGCTCATCAGCTCCGCGAGGCACGCCTCGGGGGATGCGCCGCGCGCCATCGCGTGGTGGTGCCCGCGGTAGGTGGCGAACACGTAGTCGTCGGGCCGCAGCGCGGCGCTCGCGCCCACCGCGACCGCCTCCTGCCCGGCGGCCAGGTGCGTGGTGCCCTTCACCAGCCCGGCCAGGAACAGGTCGTGCGCGGCCTGCTCGGTGCCGCGGATGACCGCCATCCGCTCGTGCAGCGCGAGCAGGTCGGTGTCCCGGTCAGTGTGCACGGCCATTGCCGTCCGCCTTCACGGCCGTGTTGAGGTGGGACTGGGACTCCCGCACCGTGTTGAGCGCGCCACCCGCCGTCCAGTACTTGTGGCCCGCGACCAGCAGCTCCTCGGCCGGGAACTTGGTGATCACCTCGCAGCCGTCGGCCGTCACCACGAGTTCCTCCTCGATGCGCGCGGCGGACCATCCGTCGCCGGCCGGCCAGTACGTCTCCAGCGCGAAGACCATGCCCTCCTGCAGCGTCTCCGGATGTTCCAGCGACACCAGCCGGCTGAAGATGGGCTTCTCCCAGATGGACAGTCCGACGCCGTGGCCGTACTGCAGGGCGAACGCGGCCTCCTCGTCGGGGAAGCCGAACTCCTGGGCCCGGGGCCAGACCGACACGATCTCGGCGGTGGTCGCGCCCGGCCGCACCAGCGCGATGGCCTGGTCCATGTACTCCCGGCAGCGGGTGTAGGCGTCGCGCAGCGCGGGCGAGGCACTGCCGACCGCGAAGCACCGGTAGTAGCAGGTGCGGTAGCCGAGGTGGCTGTGCAGGATGTCGAAGAACGCCGGGTCGCCGGGGCGCAGCAGCCGGTCGCTGTACACGTGCGGGTGCGGGGCGCACCGCTCGCCGGAGATGGCGTTGACCCCCTCGACGTACTCGCTGCCGAGGTCGTAGAGGACCTTGCTGACCAGCCCGACGCACTCGTTCTCGCGCACCCCCGGGCGCAGGAACTGGTACAGCTCCTCGTACGCCGCGTCGACCATCGCGCAGGCCTGTGCCAGCAGCGAGATCTCGTCGGGAGTCTTGGTGCGCCGCGCCTCCAGGAAGACCTGCTGCCCGTCCACGATGGACAGTCCGGCGCGCTGCAGGGCGAACAGGACCGGCGGTTCGACCACGTCGACGCCGACCGGCTCGTCCTGCAACCCGCGCTCGGCCAGCTCGTGGTGGATCTTGCGGGCCAGCTCCTCGGCGATGCCGGCGTCGGGATGGAAGGCGCCGCGCAGCGTGGAGATGCCCGCCCGGGCGCGGTTCGTGCCGTCCAGCCACGGGTTGTAGATCTGGTGGTGGCGCGCGGCGGAGCCGAAGTCCCACAGGATCGGCTGGCCGCCGCGGGGCAGCAGCGCGAAGCGGATCAGCTTGTCCATCGCCCAGGTGCCGATGTGCGTGGACGTCAGGTACCGGATGTTGGCGAAGTCGAAGGTGAGCAGCGCGCCGAGGGCGGAGCCTTCGAGCGTCTGGTGGAGCCGGGCCAGCCGCTCCTCGCGCAGCCGCGCCAGGTCCACCCGCTGCTCCCAGTCGACCGCGTTGGGGCCGTACGTGCGGATCGACACGACGATCACCTCTAATCCACGGCGGTGGGGATCGTGACAGTCACGGTAGGCCCGGCGGGGGACGAGCGTCAAGCAGCACTTAACACGTTAAATTGAGCTGCACGCATGGAGGGAGATCGCATGGCAGCGTCGGAGGTACCGTGGCTCGGCCAGCGGCTGCGCGAGGAACGGGTGCGGCAGGGCGTCAGCGTGCGCGGCCTGGCCCGTGAGGTGGGTGTCTCGGCGAGCATGATCTCCCAGATCGAGACCGCGAAGAGCCAGCCGTCGGTGAGCACGCTGTACGCCATCACGACCGCGCTCACCATCTCCATCGAGGATCTGTTCAACCCACCCGCCGCCGCCCCGCCGCCGGTCCTCGTCCCGGCACCGGCACCCGCCACCGTCATGGACGCGCTGCAGGCGATGCGGGGCGGGCGGCTCGGCCCGCTGGTGCGCCCGGACGACCGCCGGGTGCTGAGCCTCGACTCGGGCGTCACCTGGGAACTGCTCGGCGAACTGCCGCACCGGACGGTCGACTTCCTGCTCGTCACGTACGCGCCGGGCGGCACGTCGTCCAGCTCCGGCGGGCTGATGCGCCACCCGGGCTCGGAGTACGGGTTCCTGCACCGCGGGCGGCTGGTACTCACGCTGGGCTTCGAGGAGATCGAGCTGCTGCCCGGCGACGCCATCTCCTTCGACTCGACCACGCCGCACGCGTACCGCAACGACGGCGACGAGCCCGCGGTCGGCGTCTGGTTCGTCCTCGAACCCGACCGGTGACCCGCCAGATCATGGTCACTCCTACACGTCAGGGCGGGTACCAGCGACCATGATCCGCGGTAGCGGGCCGCGGTGGGGGTCAGGTGACGCCGAGTAGGCGGTGGGCGCGCTGGGCGTCGCCGCGGAACTCCCTTGTGGACGATCGGTGTACGATCGCGCCGCGCTGCATGACCGCCACCTCGTCGGCCAGCGCGAACGCCGCGCGCAGGTCCTGCTCCACCAGCAGGATGGACAGCCCCTGGGTACGCAGGCTGCGCACCACGTCGATCATCCGGTCCACCATCGCCGGCGCCAGCCCCTCGGACGGCTCGTCGAGCAGCAGTACCCGCGGGTTCTGCATCAGCGCCCGGCCGATGGCCAGCATCTGCTGCTCGCCCCCGGACAGCTGGTCGGCCCGGTACTCCGAGCGCATGGCGAGCCGCGGCAGCAGCGTGTAGACGCGGTCCAGCGTCCACCCGCCCGCGATGGTGCGCGGCGCCGCGATCGTCAGGTTGCGCTCCACGGACAGCGCCGGGAACAGCCGCCGGCCCTGCGGCACGATCGCGACACCGGCCCGCGCGATGAGGTCGGCCCGCGCGCCGGCCAGCTCCACCCCGTTGACCTGGATGCTCCCCTGGTACGGCCGGATCAGGCCCATGATGGCCGAGCAGAGCGTGGACTTGCCCACCCCGTTGCGCCCGAGCAGCGCGACCACCTGCCCGGCCGGCAGCGAGAAGTCGGTGTCGTGCAGCACGGTCCCGCCGTCGTAGCCGGCCCGCAGGCCCCGCACGGCCAGCACCTCACCCATCGCAGCTCCCGGTAGAACTAGTAGAAGAGGCTCTCCACCACGCCGTCGCCCAGGTAGGCCTGCTGCACGGTGGCGCTGCCGCGCACCAGGTGCGGCGGGCCGTCGGCGAGCACCGCGCCCTGGTGCAGCACGGTCACGTGGGTGGCCACGCCGAACACCAGGTCCAGGTCGTGCTCCACGATCACCGTGGTCACCCGCGGGGCCAGCGCCACGACCAGTTCGATGAAGTGCGCCGTCGCCGCCGCGGACATGCCCGCGGTGGGCTCGTCCAGCAGCAGCACCCTCGGGTTGGTGGCCAGCGCGACGGCCAGGTCGAGCTGCCGGCGCTCGCCGTGCGAGAGCGTACCGGCCGGGTCGCGGCGGCGTTCGAACAGGCCGGCCGCGGCCAGGTGGTCGACGGCCGTGCGGTGGACATTCCGGTACCGGTGACCCGGGCGCAGCATGCGCAGCCCGACCCCGGCGGCCCGCTGCACGGCCAGCGCCACGTTGTCCAGGACCGGCAGCGACAGGAACAGGCTCGGCTGCTGGAAGGTCTTGGTCACGCCGGCCCGCACCCGGGCGTACTCGGGCAGGTCGGAGATGTCCCGGCCGTCCAGCAGTACCCGGCCGGAGCCCGCGTCCAGCGCCCCGGTCACGAGGCCGAACAGGGTGGACTTCCCGGCGCCGTTGGGCCCGATCACGGCGTGCCGGGCACCGGGCGCCACCCGCATGCTGACGTCGTCGACCGCGACGATCGAGCCGTAGCTGCCCGACAGCCCGTCGATCTCCAGTACCGGCGTCATGCGGAGCGCCTCGCGCGCCCGCCGGCCAGCCCCTTGGGCAGCAGGTACACGACCAGGATGAACACGCCGCCCAGCAGCAGCATCCCGCGACCGGCCAGGTAGGGCGACAGCTCGTAGCGGACCAGGACGACCAGCGCGGCGCCCAGCACCGGCCCGTACAGGGTGCCCCGGCCGCCGATGACCACGGCCATCAGCGCCAGCGCGGAGACCTCGAAGTTCAGGCTGCCCGGCGAGACGAACTGCGCCTGCGCCACCCAGAGCGAACCGCCCACCCCGGCGAGCACCCCGGCGATGCAGAACACGAGGTACTTGGGCCAGAAGGTGGCGTACCCCAGTGCCCGCATCCGGCCCTCGTTGTCGCGGATGCCGCGCAGCGTGCGGCCGAAGGCGCTGCGCGAGACGACCACCACGACCGCGACGCACGCCGCGGACACCGCGAGCACGTACCAGAGCACGTACCCGGTGGCCACCAGCGGCGGGCCGGCCGGCGCGATCCGGATGAACGGCAGGCCCACCAGCCCGTTGGACCCGCCCGTGAGCGAGGACCACTGGTTGGCCAGCGCGTGCACGAGTTCGGCCAGGGCCAGCGTGATCATGAGGAAATTGATGCCGCGCAGCCGCACCGCCAGCCAGCCGATGACGGCCGCGAGCAGGCCACCGGCCGCGGCGCCGGCCACGAGCTGCAGCGGCGCCACCGGGCTCAGCCGCGTCGCCACGATCGCGGCCGCGTACGCGCCGGCCCCGAACGGCGCGGCCTGCCCGAGCGACGGCAGGCCGGCCACGCCGGTGAGCAGGTCGAGGCCCACGACCAGGACGGCGAACGCGCACATGCGGGTCAGCGCGCTGGAGACCGGCGGAGTCACGCCGAACGGCGCGACCGCCACCGCGAGCACGGTGGCCACCGGCAGGACCCGGCGCAGCCGGCCGGCCCAGCCCCCGCGCACCGCGGCATGGGCGGACGTTCGCGCCGGGCTGATGGTCGCGGTCACGAGGCGGCCACCCGCATCCGGTTGCCGGGCCGCAGCAGCAGGCCGACCACCATGGTGGCGAAGACCAGGAAGGAGGCGTACCGGGGCAGCAGCGACACCCCGAGCACCTCCACCTGGCCGATCACCAGTGCCCCGACGAGCGTGCCGCGCACCGTGTCCACGCCACCGACGACGACCACGACCAACCCGAGGATCAGCACGTACTGGTCGAGTCCGGGGTAGGCGCCCAGGATCGGGGCGCCCAGCACTCCCCCGACGCACGCCAACACGGTGCCGAACGCGAAGATGCCGGCCACGAACGGCCTCGTGTCCACCCCCATGGCGCGCACCATCGGCGCGTCGATGACGGTCGCCCGGGCCAGCGCGCCGAGCCGGGTCCGCTCCACGACCAGGTACACGACGAGCGCCAGGACCAGGCCGACCAGGATGACCGCGAGCCGGTACACCGGGTAGGTGAAGCCGGCGAGCTGCGGGCTGCCGCTCAGGAAGCCCGGCGGCGACACGGTGTGCACGTCGTTGCCGAACACCGCCGAGATCAGGTCCGCGAGGACCAGCGCGACGCCGAGGCTCAGCAGCGCCTGGTCCAGATGGCCGCGGCCGGCCAGCGGGCGCATCATGAACGCCAGCCCGGCGCCGGCGCCCGCGCCGAGCACGGACGCCATCACCAGCGCGAGCAGGAACACCCAGATGCTCACCCGCCCGGTGAAGAACTGCACGGCGAGGTACGCGCCGGCGAGGTACAGCGCCCCGTGTGCGAGGTTGAGCACGTCGAGCACGCCGAGGATGAGCGACAGTCCGATCGCGATGGTGAACAGGAGCAGGCCGAAGGCGACGCCGTCGAGGATGGTGATGAAGTTGTCGGTGAGCCATTGCATGCGGTACTCCCTGCCTCGGCCGTCAGCTGCTCAGCGTCCGGAGGATGGCGTTGACGAGACCGCCGCCCTGGTCGCGTACCTCGCGCAGGTAGTAGCGCTGCACCGGGTTGTGCGTGTCGCTGAAGTGCCAGGTGCCCCGCGGGCTGTCGATGTCGCCGAGCCGGCCGAGCCCGGCGACGATCTGGGCACCCGTACGGGCGCCGGCCATGGCGCGGTCGAGGACCTGCGCCGCGTCGTACGCCGCCACGGAGAAGACGGTCGGCGGCGCGTGGTACCGGGCGACGTAGGCGGCGACGAACGCGTGGTTGGTGGCGGTGTCCAGTTCCGTGGAGTAGTGCAGGCCGGTCTGGATGCCCAGCGCCGCGGCGCCCTCGCCGCGCAGCACGCTGCCCTCGGTCAGGTAGCCGGTGGCGTACAGCGGGATGGTCGGGGCCAGGCCGAACTCCGTGTACTGCTTGACGAAGCTGACCGCCTCGGCGCCGGAGAAGAAGCAGAACACGGCGCGGGCACCGGAGCGCTGGATGCGCGCCAGGTACGGCTGGTAGTTCGAGGTGGTGCCGAACGGCGGGTAGTCCGCGCCGGCGACCTTCCCGCCGGCCGCCTCGAACGCCTCGCGGAACCCGCCGATCTGCTCGTGGCCGGCCGCGTAGTCGGGCGCGATGAGGTACACCTGGCCGAAGTCCACCCGGCTGGCGACGTAGGCACCCATCGACGCGCCCACGTCGCCGTTGGCGAACGAGGTGCGCCAGACGTAGGCCGACCGCTTCGCGCCGGTCAGCGCGTTCGCGCCGGCGTTCGCGATGATCAGCGGTACCTTCGCCTCGTTGTACGGCTGGATGAGCCCGAGCGCCGTCGCCGAGTTCACCACGCCGACGGCCACCGCCACCTGGCTCTGCTGGATGAGCTTCTGCCCGGCCGGCACACCGCTGTCCGGGCCGGCCCCCTCGTCCGCCGTGACGAGGGCGACCCGCCGGTGCCCGAGCTGGCCGCCGTGCGCGTCGAGGTACAGGTGGAAACCCCGGCTGATGTCGGTCCCGAGCGGGGCGTAGACGCCGGACTGCGGGATCAGCAGGCCGATCTTCACGGAGTCCGAGGTGATCGTGCCGGTGTTGAACGACGATCCGCATGCCGGAAGCAGGGCGATCGCGACAATCGCCGACACTGCGCGCAGCACGCGGCCGTTGATTCGTCGCATATGTTCTCCGACGGCATTCGAGGCGGGCGCCCCGATAAAAAGAGGTTCGGTCGCGAAATGTAGGCCACCAATGGACGCCGCACAAGAACCCGTGTCCCAACCGAAGCCTTACCCGGTGGTAAGTGACGCTTGGCCGGATATGCGCTGGCCACCGCCCGCGTCCGGCGGAACACCGTGAGAAACGCGTACATATTTAAAATTGTTTAAGGCTATTTCAAGGTAGGCGGCAGGTGCGCGCAGAGCGCGCGCGGAAAGTCCGGTGCCACGGCGAGTACGGCGCGGCAGCCGCCCTCCGCCGTCCGCGCGACGACCCGCCATCCGGGCGCCGTGAAGCGCAGGAAATACCGGCTCACCGACGGCGGCGCCGAGCAGCCCGGGCGCCCGCCCGCGCCGCAGGCCGTGCTGTTGACATCGAGCGTGAGCACCAGCCAGGCCTGGTCGCAGTGCGCGATGTTCCGGGCGCTGTTGCGCGGCACGTCGAGGCCGTTGACGGCGGCCAGCACCCAGGTCGTGTCACAGTGGTCGGCCGGCGGCGCGCAGCCGAGGACCGGATCGCAGCGCCGGTAGCGCGGCCCGTCCGGCGCCCAGGCCTGCTGGTTGAGCACGACCACGCGGTCGCCGACCGGCCCCGGAGCCCGCAGCGTCGCCACACCCGGCGCCGCCGCCGGGCAGCCCCCGACAACCCCGCTCCGCGCCGACTCGAACACGACGTTGGCGTAGATGCTTCGGTTCTCCTCCGTGTACTGGTCGACTCGCGGGGCCCGTGCGCAGTCCGGGTGCCCGGCGGGCAGGCTGACGTCGATCAGCAGGGTCCGCGCGTCGGAGCCGCGCCGCACCCCGGTCACGTCCGCCGCGTATGCCGTCCAGGTCGCCGGGCCGCCCGGCCGGCCACCGGCGCAGCCGGCCAGCATCAGGACGGCCAGCGCGGCGCCGGTCGCCTTTCTCGTCGGGCACCTCCCCCGCTCAGTGGGCGGCCAGCAGGTCCGCCTCCCGCTGGGTAGACAACTCTACGGCCAGCGGAGGTTCGCCGCGCTCACGATCCCGCGCAAGCACCCGCGCCGCGGTCCGCACCAGCGGCGTCGACGGCATGCCCGGCGCCCGGGAAGAGGTCCGGCCGCGGCTGAACACCGTCACGTCGTCGCCGGCCGCCACCACGTCCGAACCTGGCCGGTGGCGGCCGTGATCATGCCCGAGAAGAGATCTTGGCGGCAAAGGCACCGGAACCGGTGCTTTTCTCGCCAAGATTGGGAACTGGCGCCCGGATCCGGCCCACCGGACCAGGCCAGGGCCCCGGCCCCGCTGGCCCCGGTCCCGCTGGCCCCGGTCCCGCTGGCCCCGGTCCGCTACAGGTCGCGCAGTACCGTCACCGGCGGGCGCCGGGCCGCCACCGTGGTCGCCGCTCCCGCGGCAGCCAGGCAGGCGACCCCCAGGGCGGTGACCGCGGCGAGGTACGGCCACGGCACGGCCAGCCGGTCCGGCGGCGGGTCGAACACTCCCGTCAGGATGGTCACGAGAGTCTTGGACAGCACCGCACCGAGTACCCCGCCGAGCAGCAGACCCGCGACGCCGACCATGGCGACCTCGGCCCACACCAGGCTCGCCAGTTGGCGCGGGCGGGCGCCCAGCGCGGCGGCGAGCGCGAAGGTGCGGCGGCGCTCCGCGAAGCCGAGTGCCAGCAGCAGTCCCGCGGTCGCCGCGGTGAGGGCGAGGGCGAAGCCGAGTTCCACGCCGGTGAGCGTGGACAGGTCCACCGCGGACAGGCTGGAGCCGACGATCCGGCGGGCGGACTCGATGTCGGTGATCCGGGTGGCGCTGCCCAGCCGGTCCCGGAGCCGACCGGCCACTGTGGACGGACTGGCCCCGTTCGTCGACACCAGCAGCGTCACGGGTGCGTTGTCGCCGAGCTGCTGTGACAGGTACGCGGCGTTGGCGACCAGGAAGCTGTCGGTCGGCGCGGTCGGGAACTCGTGCACGATCCCGGCGTAGTGGAACGGCACGGTGATGGTCGTGCCGGTACGCGCGTCGGGCAGCCGCAGCCGGAGCAGGTCGCCGGGGGTGAGCTGGAAGTCCTTCACCGTCTCCGCGCTGACCAGCACGGCGTCGGGCCGGCCGGCCAGCCGGCGCAGCAACTGCTGGGCCGTGCCGCCGCTGAAGTAGCTGTCCTGCAGGGCGACGTGGCCGGCGATCTGGTCGGCCCGGATGCCGTACATGTCCTGCAGGTCGGGGCCCACGTAGGCGAACCGGTGCTGGACCGGCTCGGCCGACCGGACGCCGGGCACCGCGCGCACCGTCCCGGCCTGGCTGGCCGGCACGGTGAGCGTCACGTCCGCACCGTTGGTCAGCTGTGCGTCGATCTCGGCCTGGTGCCGGTACGTGGCGGCGAAGATCGAGGTGGAGGCGGCGAAGGCGGCGGCCAGCGCGATGAACACGACGGTGCGGGAGGCCTGCCGGTACCCGCGGGACAGCGTGGCGGCGACGGTGCCGGACAGCGTGCCGGCCACCGGTCGCAGCGTCCAGCTGGTCAGCCGCCGGGCCCGGGTCAGGAGCAGGGCGGACAGCCGCCAGGCCAGCAGGGCACCGCCCGCCCAGAGCAGCGCGGGTCCGAGGAAGGCCCAGTAGTTGACCGAGATGGTCGGCACGCCTTCGGGTGCCAGCACCAGCTGGTACCCGTTGCGACCGGTGATCCAGAGCATCGCCGCGGCGCCGAGCAGCAGCCACCCGTCCAGCCCGTACCGCAGCCACGCCGGTGAACGGCGCTGGGCTCCGACGATCCGGCGGGCGCCGGCGACCGTGGTCTGGGAGAGGTCGCGGTAGGCGGGTACGAGCACGGTCAGGGCCGCGACCAGCAGCCCCGCGAGGCCGGCGACGACCGCCCAGCCCGCGCCGACCCCCGACCAGATGGGGGTACCGAAGCCGAAGCGCGCGATGGCGGCCGCGATGGCGAGCCCGAGTACCGCGCCGCCGCCGCCCACCACGACCGCCTCGGCGGCGGCCAGGCGCAGCAGGTGCCGGGGAGCCGCGCCGCGGGCCCGCAGCAGGGCCTGCTCGCGGCGCCGGCGGGTGGCTCCGGACGCGGTGACGGCGGCCGTGAGCAGCGCGGCGACCACGGCGCCGGGCAGGCCGAGGAACAGGAACAGGATGTCCGCGTACCGGGCGTCCGACCGGGCGTCGGCCAGCACCTTGCCGAGGTTGTCGCCGACCAGGCCCGCGCCGGCCAGGGTGACCGCGAGGTGGTTGGCCGACGAGCTGACCTGGGTGTACGCGGCGGCCGGGTCGGCCGGCAGGTCGTGCCGGATCCGGGTGTGCAGCTGGGTGCGTACCAGGTCGGGCCGCTGCCCGGCCAGCGGGTCGAACACCTGGTGCCAGGTCGCGGCCGGCAGCAGCAGCACGTTGTCCGGCGGCGCCTGCGGCTGCGCCCCGACCGGCGCGCCCACCTTCTGGAACAGGGTGTCGATCGCGGGCAGGTCGACGATGCCGGCCACCGTGACGGTGGCGTCGGGCAGGCCGGTCCGCCCGATCACGACCTGGGTACCTGGTGCCGCGTGCAGGTTGGCCGCGGTCTGCTGGGCGAGCAGCACGCCGCTCGGCGCACCGGACAGCCCCCGCAGTTCGCCTGGGTACGCGCCGGCGTACCCGTCCGGCAGGCCGAGCACCTGCGCGGTACCGGTGGTCAGCGTGGTCCCGTCCACAGTGGACGAGAGCCGGGTGCTCGTCGCGTACCCCACCGCAAGCGCGGTGACCACGTGCGGGTCGGCGCGCACCGCGGCCTGTACCGCGGACAGGTCGGCGCCCGGCTGGACCTCGACCTGCCAGTCCACGGGGACCCGCTGGACCGACCGCTGCGTCATGGTGGCCTTGGCGGTCGCGAGGAAGACGCCGAGCGAGGCGAGCAGGGCCACCGCGATGGTGATCCCGCCGGCGATCGCGGCGAGCCGGGCGGCGCGGTGCCGGAGCAGCCCGGCGATCCAACCGAGGGTCAGCATGGCAACCGCTCCCTGATCCGGCCGTCGTCCATGATCCACCGGCTGGGCAGCTGGTCGGCCACCCGGGTGTCGTGGGTCGCGATCACCAGGCCGGCGCCCAGCGCGTCGGCCGCGGCCAGCAGCAGGCGGACCACCTCGTCGCGGTGCGCCGCGTCCAGTTGCGCGGTCGGCTCGTCGGCCAGGATCAGCCGGGGCGAGCTGGCCAGCACCCGGGCCACGGCGACCCGCTGGGCCTGCCCGCCGGACAGCTCCTCGGGCAGCTTGCCGGCCAGGTCGGCGACGCCGGCCTCGGCCAGCGCGGCCAGCGCTCGGCGCCGGGACTCGGCCACCTCGCCGCCGGCGAGCAGCAGGGGAAGCGCCACGTTCTCGGCGGCGTCCAGCGGCGGCAGCAGGCTCGGGCCCTGGAAGACCAGGCCGATCAGTCCGGGCCGGCCGGACGGGCTGCCGCCCAGGGCCGGCCAGTCCAGCGTGCCACCGGTCGGCCGGTCGAGGCCGGCGAGCAGGTGCAGCAGCGTGGACTTGCCCGACCCGGAGCGGCCCGTCAGGGCCACCCGGTCGGTCGGGCCGACCGCGCAGCTCACCGAGTGCACTGCCACCACCGCGGTCCGGCCCTGCCCGTACGTGCGGCTGAGCTCCACGGCGTGGACGAGGTCCTCACTCACCGGCCAGCCGCCCGTCGACCAGTTCCAGGGTCCGGTCGGCGACCGCCGGTACCGCCGCGCTGTGCGAGGCCACCAGCACGGCACCGCCGCGGCGGGCCCGGTCCTGGAGCAGATCCAGCACGCTGACCTCGGTGCTGTCGTCGAGCTCGCCGGTCGGCTCGTCGGCCAGCAGCACCGGAGGCTCCGCGGCCAGCGCCACCGCCAGCCCGGCGCGGGCCGCCTCACCGCCGGACAGGGTGGCGACCGCCGCACCGGCCCGGTGGCTCAGGCCCAGATCGGCGAGCAGCTTGTCGCGGTACGCGCGGTCGACCCGCCCGGCGAGCCGCTGCCCGAGATCGATGTTCTGCCGCACGGACAGGTGGGCGACGAGGTTGTCGGACTGGAACAGCATGCCGATCCCCCGGGCCCGCATCGCCGCCCGCTGGGGCTCCGGCCGGTGGCTCAGCCGCACCCCGCCGACGCGTACCTGGCCGCCGTCCGGCTCGTCGAGGCCGGCGAGGCAGGCCAGCAGGGTCGACTTGCCGGAGCCGGACGGGCCGACGATCGCGACCAACTCGCCGCCGGCCACTTCGAGGCTGACGCCGCGTAAGGCCAGGGTCTCCTCGTCGCCGCTGCGGTAGAACCGGTACAGCTCGATCGCCTCGATCGCGGCGCTCACCCGAGCCACCGGAACGAGTCGGTGACGGTACGCCACGGATCGACGTTGTCGGCGCCGACCGGGCCGGACAGTGTCACCACGACCTCGGTACCCGCGCGCCAGAACTCGTAGCGCTCGACCGCGTCCGGTACCACCTTGTTCGTCACCGGGTCGACCGCGCTGTCCGCCTTGTAGGTGATCACCACGGCATCGCCCGCCCTGCGGTGCACCGTCGAGACCTTCAGCAGCGAGAAGTTCCGGGCCGCCGCCTGGAGGGGCGGCACCTCGCCGGCCCGCGCGCCGGCCACCGTCGGCGCGGCGGCCGCGGGGACGGTCTCCAGCCGCACCGAGTTGAGCTTGTCGGTGAAGACGTAGGTCTTGCCCTCCGTCGACTTGGCCCAGCCCTCAGGCACCTTGATCTCGAACTTCCCCTGCGGGTACTGGAACGCGACAAAGGCGATGTTGTCCGGGATGTCCCCGACCGGATTGGTCTCGACCGGTTGTGGCGCACCGCTGGCCGGCGGCGAGTCCTTGGTCTCGCCCTTCTCGGACGAGCCGCAGCCGGACAGGGCCGCACCCGCGGCCACCAGGGCGATGGCCAGCACGAGCACGGAACGGCGATGACGCATGAGTACCCCCTCGATCGGTCCCTCTGACGCTAGGAGAGACCTGGTTAGCGGCGGCTCCGCGGCGGGTTAGCGTCGTACTTACCTTCGGACGGGCACCATGACTGGGTGAGAAAACCCCGCAGCCGACCGCTGCGCCGCCGCGTCCTGACCTCGATCGTGGGCCTGGCCGCGCTCGCCGTCGCCCTGTTCGCGGTACCGCTGGGATACGCGCAGGCCGACGGGTACCACAACCAGTCCGTCACCGACCTGCAACGCGAGGCGACCCGGGTGGCGGCGACCGTGTCCGACTCCTTCGGCACGGACCGCAGCACCGTCACCCTGCCGGCTGACCTGCCGCGCGGGCTGTCCGCCGGCGTGTACCGGATCGACGGCACCCGCATCGCGCTGGCCGGACCGGCCCATTCGGCGCTCGCCGCGGCGGCCGTGGACGGGCACCTCCACGACCGGGTCGAGGCGGGCGACCTCGCGGTGTCCGCGCCGGTGCCGTCGGACGGCGGCGTGACCCTCGCCGTCCGGGTGGGCCAGCCCGACCGGGAACTGAAGCAGCGCACGCTGCGGGCCTGGGCGCTGATGCTGCTGCTCGCGGCGGCCGTGGTCGGCGCCGCCGCGGTGCTGGCCCGGTGGCAGGCCGCCCAGATCGCCCGGCCGCTGGAGCAGCTCACCGCGAACGCGCGGGCGCTGGGCGCCGGCGACTTCACGATCGGGGCCGGCCGGTCGGGCATCGACGAGGCCGACGCCGCCGGTGTCGCGCTGGAGGCGACCGCGCGGCGGCTGGGCAGCCTGCTGGCCCGCGAGCGCGCGTTCAGCGCCGACGTGTCGCACCAACTGCGCACCCCGTTGACCGCGCTGCTGCTCGGCCTGGAGTCCGACCTGGGCCGGCCCGACGCCGACCTGCGCGCGAGCGCCGAGCGCACGCTGCGCCGGGCCGAGCAGCTGCGCACCATCGTCGACGACCTGCTGGGCCTGGCCCGCGACACGCACCCCGACAGCGGGCCGCTGGACGTCGCCGGGCTGCTCGACGAGGTGCGGGACCGGTGGCACGGGCCGTTCGCCGACGAGGGCCGCCGGCTCACCCTGACCCCGCTGCCCGAGCTCCCGCCCGTCACGGCCAGCGCCGCCGCGGTCCGGCAGATCGTGGACGTACTGCTGGACAACGCGCTGCGGCACGGCTCGGGTACCGCGACGGTGGCGGTGACCGATGTCGGCACCGGTGTCTCGATCGAGGTCGGCGACGAGGGGCCGGGCATCGCGGATCCGGAGCAGGCGTTCGTGCGGCGCGGCCACGGGCCGGGGCACGGCATCGGGCTCGCGCTCGCCCGTACCCTCGCCGAGGCCGAGGGCGGCCGGCTCGTGGTACGGCGCGCCGCACCCGCCCCGGTCCTGAGCCTGCTGCTGCCGGCCGAGCCCGATCAGGACCCCGCCGCCGACGTCTCGTACCGGTAGCCCCGGCCGCGGACGGTGGTGATGCGGGCCGGATCCTCGCCCAGCTCGGCGAGCTTGCGGCGCAGCACGCTCACGTGCACGTCCAGCGTCTTGGTCGGGCCGAACCAGTTCTCGTCCCACACCTGGGCCATCAGGTCCTCCCGGGTGACCACCTCCCCGGCCCGCACCGCGAGCGCGGCCAGCAGGTCGAACTCCTTCGGCCGCAGCGGCAGCTCCCGGCCGCCCACCGAGGCGCGGCGCGCGGCGAGATCCAGCCGCAGGGCACCCACGGCGACGCTGCCGCCGGCCGTACCGGACCGGCGGCGCAGGTGGGCCCGCAGCCGCGCCAGCAACTCGGTCAGCCGTACCGGCTTGGTCAGGTAGTCGTCCGCACCGGCGTCCAGCGCCACGACGACGTCCAGCTCGTCGGTACGGGCGGTCAGCACGACGATCACCGCCGCGCTGCCGGCCGCCCGCAACTGCCGGCACACCGCGACGCCGTCCAGGTCCGGCAGCCCGAGGTCGAGCAGAATCAGATCGGGTACCTGCTCGCCGGCGCGGTCCAGTGCCTCGGCGCCGGTGGTCGCCAGCACCCCGGCGTACCCGTGGCCCAGCAGCGCCCGGACCAGCTCCTGGCCGATGTCCGGATCGTCCTCGACGACAAGCACCAGCGGCGCGTCCACCGGGAGATCCTATGCCTGGCGGTAACTCGCTGGCGCCGCACGGGCACCGGATGGAACCGTGACGGGGTGAGCGACCTCCGTACCCGGACAGCGTTCGCGTTGATCCGGCAGGAGGCCGCCTTCCGCGCGCTGGTCACGTCCCGAGCGGTGTCCTTCATCGGCAGCTCGCTGAGCCTGGTCGCGCTGATCCTGTACGTCGCGGACCGGGTCGGCACCGGTACCGCGGTGGCGTTGCTCATGCTGGTCGGCGAGTTCCTGCCCAGCCTGCTCAGCCCGATCGCCGGCGCGCTCGCCGACCGGCTCGGACCGCGCCGGCTGATGGTCGGCTGCGAACTCGGGCAGGGCCTGCTCATGGGCCTGGTCGCCCTGCTGCTGCCCAGCCTGCCGCTGCTGCTCGCGCTGATCGCGGGCAAGACCGTCTTCGCCGTCGTCTTCGAGCCGGCCAGCCGGTCGGCGCTGCCCCGGCTGGTACCCGATGCCGACCTGGAACCGGCGAACGCGGCGCTCGGCATGGGTACCTACGGCCTGGACGTGGCCGGCCCGCTCGCCGCGGCCGCGCTGCTTCCCGTGCTGGGCATCCGGGGAGTGCTCTGGGCCGACGTCCTCACCTTCGTGGCCTCCGCGCTGATGCTCACCCGGCTGCCCCGGCTGCCGGCGGCACCGCGACCGGAGGGCGAGCCGGCGACCGGCGTGTTGACCGAGGCGCGCGCCGGGCTGCGGTACCTGGCGGGCCACCGCCGGGTGCGCGCGCTGACCCTGGGGTTCTGGGCCGTCGTCCTGTGTACCGCGATCGACGACGTCGTGCTGGTCTTCCTCGCGAAACGCACCCTGCACAGCGGGGACGTCGGCGTGTCCCTGCTGTACGCCAGCGTGGGGCTCGGGACAGTGCTGGGCTTCCTGGCCCTCGCCGGCCGGCTCGCCACCCGCGGCCGGCCGGCCGTGCTGCTGGTGGTCCTCGGCCTCGCGTTGAGCAGCGCCGGCAACCTGCTGACCGGCCTGGCCTGGGCGCTTGTCGTGGCCTGCGTGCTGCAGGCAGTCCGGGGCATCGGTCTGTCCATGGTGGACACCGGGCTGCCCGCCGTGGTCGCCCGAACCGTACCCGCGCACCTGCGCGGCCGGGTGTTCGCCGTGATGTACGGCGGCGTCAGCCTCGCCGCCGTGCTGTCCTATGTGGCCGGTGGTCTCGCGCTGGCGGTCGCGCCGCCGCCGGTCGTCCTGGTCGTCGCCGGAGCGCTGGGACTGGTCGCGTCCGTGGCCATGGGCGCGGCACTGCGCGCGCGCCGCGACCCGCTGCCGCCCGGGTAGGAACAGTGGGCAGCGGGTCGCGACGGCCGGCTCAGCGCCGGTCGACGAAGGGCTGCGGTACCCCGATGCGCCCGTCAGACCAGGTGAAGTACGTCCGGTTGCCGGTCGAGGTGTTGTCGGTGTAGTCGCCGAAGTTCGGGTTGACCAGCGACCCGGTGCCGTTCCAGTCGGTCTGTCCGGTCGTGATGCGCGCGTCGGACGCGCTGCTGCCCGGCCGGGCACGGACCTCGGCGTAGTAGTCGGTCAGGGTCGAGTTGGGCCCGCCCCGGCGCCGGTCGAACCAGGACGTGACGATCGCGCCGTTGGCCCGCACGCTGACCGCCGGCATGAAGTGCAGCGCGAAGGACGAGTCGTCGTTCACCTTCGCGATCGCGCCCGGCGAGCCCAGCGACAGGTCCAGGGTGCGCAGGAAGATGTCGCCGAGCGGGTGCAGGCTGGCGTCGTTCCAGACGAACACCACCCGGCCCAGCGGCGCGTCCACGGCCACCCGCGGGAAGTCGTTGCCGACGCCGCGGCTGTACCCCGGGATGACCACGGCGGCCATGGACTTCACCCCGCCCGCGGGGCTGGAGTTCTGCTGCCCCTGGGTCACCACCACGGGCGCGTCCGGGCCGCCGGCGGCCGGTGCGCTCGCGCCGGCACGCACCACGGCGGCGTGGATGTAGACGTACGGGTCGCCGTTGAACAGGTTGGTCTGCCAGTTGCGCTCCCAGCCCACGTACGCGTCCCCGCCCGGGGCGACCGAGACGTACGCGCCCTCGTTCTCGTCGAGAGGTTCCTCCGGCCACACCACGATCGGGGTACCGAAGTCGGCCGCCGCCAGCGTGCGCGGGTCGGCCGGCACGTGCGCGCGCAACAACTCCACCTGGCCGTTGCCGCTCTGCCCGCCGACGCCGAGGAAGAACCGGGTGTACGACAGGGCGATCGTGCGGCTGGCGGGGTCGTACGAAAGCCAGTCCTTGTCCGGCTGGCTGAGGTCGGGCGCCGGTTCCGCCGGGCACAGGTCACCGCCGCTGGCGACGACGAGGGGGGCGGAGAAGGTCACCTGGCCGGCCGCGCCGACCGTGGCCACCTCGACCGCGATCTGGAACTGGACCGGGCCGGCGTCGCAGGTGGCGGCGATGGACGGGTAGTACAGGCTGGCGAGGACGAACGTGTTCCCGCCGTCGACCGCCACCACCGCGGGATCGCCGATCCACTGCTGCTGCGGGTTGTCGTTGGCCAGGCCGATCAGGTCGGTGAAGTGCCGGCCGCCGTCGGCGGAGAAGCCGACGCCGGTGGCCGAGCCGCGCGGATCGGTGGTGGGCAGGAACAGGAAGCCGCTCACGTCGTTCCAGGCGGCCATGACCCGGTTGCCGGCGGCGGCGATGGCCGTCTCGCTCTGCCCGGCGCCGAAGTCCTGGTTCGGGTCGTTGGCATCCACATTGGTACCGAAGGTGACGGCCGCCGGCCGCAGGTTCGGGTTGACACCCGCGCCGACCCCGAGCCACCAGGCCCGTGCGGCGGAGGACAGGGTGTCCATCTTGATCTTTCCGGGGCTCGGCTTCCGGAAGCCCGATCCGGCCGCGCTGGCGGTACCCCCGGAGAGGGCCAGTGCCGCGACGGACACCGCCACCGTCACCAGGACGAGCAACCGGCCACGGCGGCCGCGGGTACGTGTCGTGCGGGTGCTCCTGAACGGGCGCATCTGGCTCCCCTTCCGCTAGCTGTCCACCAACCCTTCGCGACGAGAGCTCGGCACACCCCGCCCCCGTGCGGATGTCCTGTTGCCGCTTGCCATCAGGCGTGCCGTCGTTCATAGACAGCTATCGCATTGATAACTGCGGACCCGACAGTACCCCCGCCGCACAAGGACCGACGATAATCAGTGCCGTGCTCGGCTGAGATCACCGAGTGGAGGGTGGGAGGCATCATGCGGACGAAACTGATCGCCGGGATCGCCGCCGGACTGGCCGCCGCGGTCGTGGCGGCCGCGGGCGGCTGCGGGTCGAAGGGCGCATCCACCGGAGGTACGCAGGACAGCGGCACCCTGACACTCGGCGTGTCGCTGTCGTTGACCGGTTCTCTCGCTCGGGAGGGGATCCTCACCCGGGAGGGGTACGACGTGTGCGCCAAGGTCGTCAACGACAAGGGCGGCGTACCCGTGGCGGGCAAGAAGCTGCGCCTGCAACTGCAGTACCAGGACGACACGTCCAAGCCGGACACCGCGGGGCAGCTCGTGGACCAGTTCAACGACAAGGGCGTGAAGCTGATCCTCGGGCCGTACGGCTCGGCGACGACCGAGGCCGCGGCGGCGGTCGTCGAGCGCAACGGCCAGGTGATGGCCGACAGCTCGGGGGCCGACGACAAGATCTTCACGAAGGGGTACCGGCGCACGTTCGCGGTGCTGTCCGGCGCCAAGCAGTACGCGGCCAGCATGATCCAGGCGATCAACGACCTGGCGGTACCGAAGCCGAGGACGGTGGCCTTCGTCTCGGCCGACGACGGGTTCTCCAAGACGGTGACGGAGGCGGGCCGGGCCGCGGCCACCCAGCTGGGCTTCCAGGTGGTGGGCGTGGAGTTCGTACCGAACGGCACGTCCGACGTGTCGCCGGCGCTGACGAAGATCAAGCCGAAGAACCCGGACGTCATCGTCGGCTCGGCGCACCTCGTGGAGGGCGTCGCGCTCATCAAGCAGGCGCACGAGCTGGGCGTCAGCCCGGCCGGCGCGTTCGCGGAGACGGTGGCGCCGCCGACCCCGGACTTCGTGCAGACGCTCGGCGCGAACGCGGAAGGGGTGCTCGGCTCGACACAGTGGACGGTCACGTCCAAGGGTTCGGACAAGTGGTTCGGGTCGGCCGGTGACTACGCGGCCACGTTCGCCGCACAGTTCAACGGCCGCAGGCCCGAGTACCACGGCGCGGAGGCGACGGCGGCCTGCCTGGCCATGATCCTCGCGGTCGAGAAGGCCGGCGGCACCGACGCGGGCCAGGTGCGCGACGCGCTGGCCGCGCTGGACGAGCAGACCTTCTTCGGCCCGCTGAAGTTCAGCGCGGTCGGCCAGAACGCGAGCAAGCCGATGTCGGTCATCCAGGTGCAGGGCGGCAAGCAGCTGACCGTGTGGCCCAAGGCCTCGGCCGAGGCGCCGCTGAAGTGGCCCGGTACCAAGGCATGAGCCCGCTCCTGCAGGCCACCGTGTACGGGCTGCTCCAGGGCTGCATGTTCGGGCTGGTGGCGGTCGGCTTCTCCCTCGTGTGGGGGGTGATGAACATCGTCAACCTGGCCCACGGCGCCTTCGTCGTGCTCGGCGCCTACGTCGCGTTCGAGGTGCACCGGCTGCTCGGGCTGGATCCGTTCCTGGGCATGGTGCCGGCCGCGCTGGCACTGTTCGTCCTCGGGTACGCGGTGCAGCGGTACCTGATCAATCTGGTCGTCAACGCGCCCATCTTCATCACGCTGCTGCTCACCTTCGGCCTCCAGCTGCTCTTGGTCAACGGGTTGATCCTGGGCTTCACCGCCGACTACCGGTCCATCCCGACGGCCTACGCCGCACGCTCCCTGGTGTTGCCCGGCGACCTCCGGGTGCCGCTCGGGCGCCTGCTGGCCGCGGCCGTCGCGGTCGGGCTCACCATCGCGCTCGGCTACCTGATGCGCCGCACCCGCACCGGCATGGCCATCCTGGCGACCGGCATGGACCGGGGTGCGGCCCGGTTGATGGGCATCAAGGCGCGCCACGTGTACGCGCTGACGTTCGGCATCGCGGCGGCCCTGGCCGGTGCGGCGGGCGCCGCGGTGGCCGGCGTGTCCACCTTCAGCCCCGCCGACGCCGGCCGGTTCACCCTGTTCAGCTTCGTCGCGGCGGTGCTGGGCGGGCTGGGCAACACGGCCGGCGCGCTGCTCGGCGGCGTGGTGCTCGGCCTGGCCGAGGGCATCGGCGGGCAACTGCTGCCCGGCACCCTGGTCAACGCGGTCGCCTTCGCGGTGCTGGTGGTCGTGCTGGCGATCCGGCCGCAGGGCATCGCCGGGCGGGCCTTCTACGCGGCACGGGTGGAGACATGAGCGAGCGGTGGCGAGCGAACCGGCTGGCGGCGCCATGCGTCGGCTGATGCCCTGGGCGGCCGGCCTGCTCGCGCTGGTCGCCGGGTTCGTCCTGCAGACGCAGCTCTACACCGGGCAGGAGCGCACGGTCAGCACGATCCTGATGTTCGTCGGGCTGGCCGCGGCGTGGAACCTGATCGGCGGGTACACCGGCTACGCCTCGTTCGGCCAGGTCGGCTTCTTCGGCCTCGGCGGGTACACGACCGTGGTCGTCATGGTGCACGCGCACCTGTCGTTCTGGCTGGCGCTGCCGGTCGCGGCGGTGGTGGCCGGGGTGTTCGCGGCGGCGGTCGGCTGGCCGCTGCTGCGGCTGCGCGGCCACTACTTCGCGGTCGCCACGCTCGGGGTCGCCGAGGGGCTCCGCGAGGTGGTCACCAACCTGCCGGGCGTCACCGGCGGCGGCGCGGGCATCACCATCCCCACCGTCGGGCCGGCCGCGCCCACGCCGTGGCTGGGCAACGACGGCTTCTACGTGCTGTTCCTGCTGCTGGCCGCGGGCGTCGTCGGGGTCGCGGCGCTGATCGCCACGACACCCGCGGGGTACGCGCTGCGCGCCATCCACCAGGACGAGGAGGCGGCCGGCGCGATGGGCGTCAACACCACGGTCGCCAAGACGCTCGCCTTCGCGGTGTCCGCCGCGCTCACGGGCGCGATCGGCGCGGCGTACGCCTTCCAGCAGGTGACGATCTTCCCCGAGCGACTGTTCGATGTGGACATCACCGTGCTGATGGTGGTGATGGTGGTGCTGGGCGGCTCGGGTACCGTCGCCGGACCGATCCTCGGCGCGGTCGCGGTCGGCGCCGCCTCCGAGTGGCTGCGCCAGCACCTGGCGGTGGGGCACACGCTGGTGCTCGGCGCGCTCATCATCCTCGCGGTGATCCTGCTGCCACAGGGCTTCACCAGCTACGTCTCCTCCCGCCAGTACTCGCTGCTGGAAAACGTGCGGAGGTACCGGCTGTGACCCTGTCCGCACGCAACCTCTCGCGCCGGTTCGGCGGGCTGACCGCCCTCGCGGGGGTCGACCTCGACCTGGCGCCGGGCCGGCTGCTGGGCGTCATCGGGCCGAACGGCGCGGGGAAGTCCACGCTCATCAACCTGCTGACCGGGCACGTCAAACCGACCACCGGCCGGGTACTCGTCGACGGCCGCGACCTGACCGGGGCCCGCCCCTGGCGCATCGCGCACGCCGGGGTCGCCCGTACCTTCCAGATCGTCAAGCCGTTCCGGGGCATGACGGTCGTCGACAACGTCATCGTCGCGGTGCTGTTCGGCACGGGCCAGGCCGTCCGGGCCGGCACGCGCGCGGCCCGGCAGTCCGCGCTGGAGGTGCTGGACCGGGTCGGGCTCGCCGACCGCGCCGGCGCCAACCCGGCCGAGCTGTCCGTGGCCGACGCGCACCGCCTGGAGCTGGCCAAGGCCCTGGCCCTGCGGCCACGGGTGCTGCTGCTCGACGAGGTGCTCGCCGGCCTGCGCCCGGCCGAGATCGGGCCGGCCCTCGCGCTGATCGACCGGCTGCGCGCCGACGGCCTGGCCCTGCTCATGGTCGAGCACGTGGTGCGGGCGATCGCCGCCGTCTCCGACGAGGTGCTGGTGCTGCACCACGGCGAGGTGCTGACCCGGGGTACGGCCGGCGACGTGCTCGCCGACGAGCGGGTGATCGCGGCGTACCTCGGCGCGCGGTACGCGGCGCGCAGCCGGGCGGCGAGCGAGGTTCCGCATGAGTGAGTTGCGGGTGGCGTCGCTCGGCGCCGGGTACGGCCGGGTGCTGATCCTGCGGGACGTCTCGCTGACCGTCGCGCCGGGCGAGATCGTCGCGCTGCTCGGGCCGAACGGCGCCGGCAAGTCGACGCTGCTGCGGGCGGTCACCGGCATGATCCCGGTGCGCTCCGGCACCGTCCACCTGGGACAGCGGGAGCTGACCGGCGCGCCGGTCGAGGCGATCGCGACGGCCGGCGTGGCCCACGTACCGGAGGGGCGGCGGCTGTTCCACGGCCTGACCGTGCGGGAGAACCTGCGCCTGGGCGGCTGGTACCGGCGCAACCGCGACCTGGAGCCGGTGCTGCGGCTGTTCCCCGGCCTGGCGCAGCGGCTGGACCAGCCGGCCGGCCTGCTGTCCGGCGGCGAGCAGCAGATGTGCGCGATCGGCCGGGCGCTGATGAGCCGGCCGGCGATGCTGCTGGTCGACGAGCTGTCGCTGGGCCTGGCCCCGCTGCTGGTGGACGAGATCCTGCGGCGGCTGGTGGACATCGCGGCCACGGGTACCGGCATCCTCCTGGTGGAGCAGGACGCCGGTGCGGCGCTGGAGGTGGCGGGGCGCGGGTACGTGCTGGAGAACGGGGCGATCGCGCTGCACGGCTCGGCCGCGGACCTGACCAGCGACCCCCGCGTCCGCACCGCCTACCTCGGCATCGTCTGACCCGGGGCTTGCTCGCGATCTACCGACGGACGGCCGAGGAGTTGGCGAAATGCCGTGCTCCGGAGCCTGACGGCTGGTCTGGTGCCGCAGGCGGGTGGGGTGATCGCGAGTTGCCGTGGGATCGTCACGTCAGCTGCGCGTTTGTCCGGCGGTGCCCGATCTCCCAGCGGCCGGGTCACCCTGATGGCCGGCCACAGGTGGATGGATCGGGGGCGCCCAGCCGGGCCGGCGGATCAGGCAGAAGGGGTGCCCGGCCGGGTCCGCGTACACGCCGTAGCCGTCCTCCTCGACCTCCAGCGGGCGCGCGCCCAGCGCCAGCACCTTCGGCCGGGCGACAGCGCCGTCGTCCACCATCACGTCGATGTGGAACTGCTGCGGCCACTCGGGATCCGGCCAGCGCGGTGCGCGCAGGTCGGGAGCGCGCTGGAAGGCAATGCCCGACGTCGTGTCGTTCCTCGCGATCACCACGAAGTCGTCGGACTCGTAGGTGACGGGCAGGCCGAGCAGTTCGGCGTAGAACCGGCCCAGGGCGGCCGGATCCGGGACGTCGATGATCAGGTGGTGCAGGCGACCGATCACCCGCCCATCCTGCCAGCCGCGCCGCCTACCGTGGTGTGATCGTCAGTTCGGCTGCCTTCCCCGACCGCCGCCCGGTGCGGGGCGTTCGCGGCCGAGCCTTCGTTATATGGACATATTCCGATGTAAGGCATAGCCTCCCAGCTATCGAACCCCAGGGGAGGAGCGGGTCATGAGGAGAAAGACCGTGGCGCTCGTCGCGGCCGTCGGTGGCCTGATCGGAGCCACCGTACTGGCGCTTGCCGGGACGGGCAACGCCGCGACGGGCGGCGGGCTCGGCCAGGTCCGGTACGAAGGCAGCGCGCAGGCCGTGGCGAACAGCTACGTCGTCGTACTCAAGAACGGCTCGACGGCCGACGGGAGCCTCGCCCGGCAGTACGGCGGTACCGTGCGGCAGAGCTGGCGCGCCGCCGTGCAGGGGTTCGAGTTCTCCGGCAGCCCGCTCGCGGCCCGGCAACTGGCCGCCGATCCCGCGGTAGCCTCGGTCGAGCAGAACCAGTACGTCTCGGTCGACGTGACGCAGACCGGCGCCACCTGGGGCCTGGACCGCATCGACCAGCACCCCCTGCCGCTCACCGGGACCTACACGTACTCCACGACGGCGTCCAACGTGCACGCGTACATCATCGACACCGGCATCCTCACCAGCCACTCCGACTTCGGCGGGCGCGCGTCCAGCGGCCGCGACTTCGTCGACAACGACGCCGACGCCACCGACTGCAACGGCCACGGCACCCACGTCGCGGGCACCATCGGCGGCCGGCTGTACGGCGTCGCGAAGGGCGTCTCGCTGGTCGCGGTGCGGGTGCTGAACTGTTCCGGCAGCGGCACCATCGCCGGCGTCATGGCGGGCGTCAACTGGGTCACCACGAACGCATTGAAGCCGGCCGTCGCGAACATGAGCCTCGGCGGCGGCGCGAGCACCACATTGGACAATGCGGTGCGCAACTCGATCGCGTCGGGCGTGACGTACGCGATCGCCGCGGGCAACAGCAACGCCAACGCCTGCAACGCCAGCCCGGCCCGGGTCGCCACCGCGCTCACCGTCGGCGCGACCACGAGCACGGACGCCCGGGCGTCCTTCTCGAACTTCGGGTCCTGTGTGGACATCTTCGCGCCGGGCGTGGGCATCACCTCGGACTGGCTCGGCGGCGGGACGAACACCATCAGCGGCACCTCGATGGCCACGCCGCACGTGGCCGGTGCCGCCGCGCTGGTGCTGGCGAACAACCCGTCGGCCAGCGCGGCACAGGTGGCCGCCACGCTGACCGGCAACGCCACCCTCAACGTGGTGGGCAACCCCGGCGCTGGCTCCCCCAACCGCCTGCTGTTCGTCAGCTGACGCACACACGGGCCGCCCGGGCACGCCCCGGGCGGCCCAGGGACAGCCGTGGCACGATCGACAGGTGATCCGAACTCTCCCCAGGGTGGTCCCGGCCGCGCCCGGCAAGCCGGCGCGGCCCGAGGCGCGGGCCAGCCAGCAGACGTCCCTGGCGATCGCGGAGGACCCGTCGACGTGGTCGGCGGAGCTGGCCGGACAGACCATCCGGCGGTACGCGGAGCTGGCGCCGGTCTGGGACGGCGAGCGGGGTGGGTACCGGCCGCTGCCGCTGGGCGACGCGCTGGCCCGGGGCGGTCCGCTGCCCCACGGATACTGCGTCGAGGTCGGCTGCGGCACCGGCCTGCTCACCCCGATGCTCGCCGAGGTCTGGCCGTCCGTGGTGTGCCTCGATCTCAGCCCGGACATGCTGCGCCGGTCCGGCGCGCCCTGGCGGGTGGTCGCGGACGCGTCCCGGCTGCCGCTGCCCGGCCGGCTGGCCGCCGCCGCGGTGCTCGCCGACGTGCCGCTGTTCGCGGCGGAGGTGGTGCGGGTGCTGGCCCCGGACGGCGTGGTGGTGTGGTCCAACGCGCTGGGCGCCGACGCGCCGCACCACGTACCGGTGCCGGCGGTGCTCTCGGCGCTGGAGCGCGCCTCCGCGGGGCCGTGGTCGGCCCGGTCCGCCGAGGCGGGCTGGGGCCTGTGGGCGGTACTGCGCCGTGCCTGACCGGCTCTTCCGCGATGGAGTCGGGCGCCGGGAGACCCGGGTACTGGTCCCCTACCACCTCGACGAGTACCTGCCCGCACTCGACACCCCGGTCGCGCCCGACATCACGGTGCTCGCCGAGCTGGAGGCGGGCGACCCGTGGCAGCGGATGGCGCAGCTCTACGAGGAGGTCGCGACCCGGATCGCCAGCGTGCTGCGCGCCGGTGGCCGCCCGGCCGTTGTCTCCGGGGACTGCACCACGGCGATCGGTACGGTCGCCGGGTTGCAGCGCGCCGGTGTGGATCCCGCGATCGTCTGGTTCGACGCGCACGGCGACGTGCAGACCCTGGAGACCACCGCGTCCGGGTACCTCGGCGGCATGCCGCTGCGGATCCTCGCCGGGTACCGGCCGGAGCTGATCGCCCAGCCGCTCGGGCTGCACGCCGTGCCGGAGCAGCGCATCGTGCTGGTGGACGCGCGCGACCTGGACCCGCCGGAGCGGGCGTACCTGGACCAGGCGGCGATCCGGCGCACCTCGGTGGCCGGCCTGTCCGCCGGTACCCTGCCGGACGGCCCGCTGTACCTGCACCTGGACGTCGACGTTGTCGACCCGGCCGGCCTGCCCGGGCTGCGCTACCCCGCGCCCGGCGGGCCCGATCTGGCGGCGGTGGCCGCGGCACTGGCACGGGTGCTGGCGACGGGCCGGGTCAGCGCGTTCGGGCTGGCCTGCACCTGGCACGCCGGCCAGGGCGCCGCGGCCCGGCTGGGCGACCGGCTCTCAGACGTCCTGGCCGGCTGGGTCTGACCGGACCGCCTCCGGCACGAACCCCGGCGTGCGCTCGCCCCGCTTGGCCGCCTGCACCAGCGCGTACACGGTGCGGCGCAGCTCGGTGAAGCGCGGGTCGGACCGGGTGCCCAGCTGGTCGCGCTGGTCGGGCAGGTCGACGCCCAGCTCGGTCATCACGACCGTCGGCGAGGAGGTCAGCACGATGACCCGCTGGCCCAGGTAGACGGCCTCGTCGATGTCGTGCGTGACGAACAGCGTGGTGACCCGGAACTCCTGCCAGATCGACCGGATCAGGTCCTCCAGGTCGGCGCGGGTCTGCGCGTCCACCGCCGCGAACGGCTCGTCCATCAGCAGGACCCGCGGCTCGTACGCGATGGCCCGCGCGATCGCCACCCGCTGCTGCATGCCGCCGGACAGCTGCCAGGGGTAGGCCGCGTGGGTGTCGTCCAGGTGCACCGCCGCGAGCGCGTGCCGGACCAGCTGCGCGCGCCGCTCCCGCGGTACCCCCTTCTGCCGCAGCGGCAGGTCCACGTTGGCGCTGATGGTCATCCACGGGAACAGGCTGCGCCCGTACTCCTGAAAAACCATGGCGAGACCCGCCGGCGGGCCGACCACCGGTTGGCCCTCGATCCTGGCCCCGCCCCGGGTGGGCGGCAGCAGGCCGGCGATGCACCGCAGCAGGGTGGTCTTGCCGCAGCCGGACGGGCCGACCACGCAGACCAGCTCCCCCTCGGCCAGGCTGAAGGAGATGTCGCGGATGGCCTCCACCGCGCGGCCACGGCCCTCGTAGGTCTTGCCGAGACCGGACACATCGAGCACGTCCTTGCCGTTCATCGCACGTCCGCTCCCCGGGAGACCGCGCGCTGCCCGGTGTACCACCGCAACACCCGCCGCTCCACCAGCCGGAAGAGTGCGGACAGGACGACGCCGAGCAGGCCGAGCACCAGGATACCCGCCCACATCTCGGGGATGTCGAAGCTGCGCTGGAACTGCACGATGGCGAAGCCGAGGCCGTTGCTGCTGGCGAACATCTCGCTGATGACCATGAGGATGATCGCGATGGACAGGGCCTGGCGCAGCCCCGCCATGATGTGCGGGCTCGCCGCGCGCAGCACGAGGTGGCGCAGCCGCGCGGCGCCGTGGATGTGGAAGACGCGGGCGGTCTCGATGAGGACCGGGTCGACCGAGCGGACGCCTTCGACGGTGTTGAGCAGCACGGGCCAGACGCATCCGGAGATGATGACGAGGATCTTCATGGTGTCGGTGAGGCCGGCGAAGAGGATCAGCACGGGTACCAGTACCGGCGGCGGGATGGCGCGGAAGAACTCCAGGACCGGCTCGACCACGGACCGCAGCCGCCGGGACGCCCCGATGAGCAGCCCGAGCCCGACGCCGAGCAGCGCGGCCAGCCCGTACCCGACGAGCAGCCGGACGACGCTGGGCAGCAGGTCGTCCAGGGCCCGGCGGCCGAACCAGACGGACCGGAACTTGACCACGATGGATCCCGGCGTGGGCAGGTAGAAGCTCTGGTTGCGCACGCTGACCCACCACCACAGCCCCACGAGGAGCGCGGGCAGCAGCAGTATCTCGACGACCCGCCACACAACCCGCACCACCCCTGTCATGCCGCCACCTCGCTCGCAAAGCTCGCGAGGCGCCGGCCTGACCTTGCCAGCCGGACCTCGCGCAAGCACTCGGTCATGCGGCTATCTCCCTGCGGATCGACGGGTGCCAGAACAGCAGCCGGCGCTCGGCGGAGCGGACCACGGCGTTGATCGCGACGCCGATCAGGCCGGTCGCCGCGACCAGCGCGTAGACCGTGGCGACCGCGCCGCTGCTGCGCGCCACCTCGATGAGACTGCCCAGGCCGGGGTTGCCGATGACGAGTTCCGCGGTGATCGCGAGGATCAGCGCCACCGCCGCACCCAGCCGCAGGCCGGTCAGCACGAACGGCAGCGCGCTGGGCCAGATCACGTGGCGCAGCCGGGCCCAGCGACGCAACCGGTACGACCGGGCGGTGTCGATGGCGGTCGGGTCGACGTCGGCCACCCCGTACAGCACCTGGATCAGCACCTGCCAGAACGACGCGTACACGACGAGCAGGAGGGTGGACCGGATGTCGGTGGCGTACAGCAGGACGGCCAGCGGGATCAGCGCCACCGACGGGATCGGCCGCAGGAACTCGATCGTCGACCCGGTGAACGCGCGCAGCACGCGCGAGGTGCCGATCGCGCTGCCGACCAGCACCGCGGCGGCGAACGCGATGGCGAGGCCGATCGCCCAGGCCCGCATGGTCTGGCCCACCGCCACCCAGAACTCCGCGCCGCTCGCCTCGTGGTACAGGGCGACCAGGATGGTGCTCGTCGGCGGCAGGTACCGGGGCGAGACGAGACCCAGCCGGGGCAGGGCCTCCAGCACCACGCCGAGGCCGGCGAGCCCGGCCAGCCCGGCGAGGAACCGGCCGGCCCGGCCGTCGTACGTCATGGCAGCAGGGCCGCCAGATCGGCCGGCTTGGCGATCAGGCCGTCCTGCTTGGCGAGCTGCGCCAGGGTGTCGATGGAGGCGCGGTTGAGGTCGTTGGGCCAGGCCGGCAACGTGATCTTCGAGATCACGTCGGCCGGGATCTTCGTGTACGTCTTGAGAATCTCCCGCGCCTCGTCCGGGTGGGCCCGCGCGTAGGCGAGCGACTCGTTGATGGCGTCGGTGAACCGCTTCACGAGATCCGGGTTGCCCTTGACCGTCTGCTCCCGGGTGAAGTACGCCGCGATGGTCAGGTTGGGCGCGGTGTCCACGAGGCACCAGCTGACCGCCCGCGCACCCTGGTTCAGCGCGATGGTGAGGAACGGCTCGACCACGCCCGCCGCGTCCACCCGTCCGTTGAGTACCGCCGCGGGCGCGTCCGGGAACGCCAGCTCGACAAACTTGATCTTGGCGGAGTCGCCGCCGTCCTTGCGGGTCGACGCCCGGATCGTGGTGTCCAGGATGTTCTTGAGATTGTTCACCGACACGGTGTGGCCGGCCAGGTCGCGCGGCGTCTTGATCGGGCTGTCCGCCTTGACCACGACCGCGCCGAAGTCCTTGCCGGTCACGCCGGTCGAGGCGTTCCCGTTGGCCAGCACCTTGAGCGGCAGGCCCTTGTCGCGCGCGATGAGCAGGGACGTGATGTTGGCGAAGGCGAACTGGAACTGCCCGCTCACCACGCCGCTGATGCTCGCCGACCCGCCCGAGCCGACCTGCAGGGTCATGTCGATGTTCCGCTTGCTGAACAGGCCCTTCGCCTTGCCCAGGTAGATCGGGGCCACGTCTTCGATCGCGATGACGCCGACCGTTATCTTGTCGGGCTTGCCG
>JBBWZQ010000217.1:0-6939 GCA_039649115.1 Micromonosporaceae bacterium
GTGCACGGCTATCGACCGTGTGACTGGTGGGCGGCTCGGATGCCGAATCTGGTCGGCGCTGCCGATCGGTTGGCGAGACGCAACAACCGCGGCGCCGATCACCGGGGGCGACAGATGATCGCATCAATTGCTGACAGTGGGTTACCTGCCTTCGCAGGCGGTTGCGCGGAGTCGTTCACCCGTACCGATAGGCCGGGTAGTCGATGAGTAGGGCCGGACCGGGCCAGGCGCGGGAATACAGTGCGCCCGGCCCGGCATTGCTTGGGTCATGACCGGAGCGAGGCGGTCAGCAGGCCAAGGCACATTTCGTCGCTGGTACCGTCGCCCCAAACCACGTACCGTGGCGGTAGTTTGTTGAGCTGCGGCAGCTTTTGACGCAGGGTCGCGTCGTGGGTGCAGGTGACCCGGACCTTGTCTCCGGGATTGACATCCATGGCGGTGGGCAGCGGTGTGAGCCGTTGATAGTCGAAGTTGAAATTCGCGACGTCGAGCAAGGTCTGGGCTTTCGCCGTGCCCGGATTCAGTTCGATCTTGATCGAACGCCCGAGAAGGTGCATGTGTCCCAGCGCCGCGTAGATCGTCATGGGCTGCTCGACTGGGACGTCGCAATGCTGGGTGTTGCCGGGCACCGGGTTGCCATTGCCGCACTCTTGGAGCAATTTCGCCTCGGTAGCTCCGACCTCTGCGCCGAAGCGGTGGGCGACGTCCGCGACGGCTGCGGTGCGGTCACAGAGCGGTCCTGACTCGCCAGTGGCGCACGGCAACTCGATGGGTCCTTGCAACGGCACTGTTACCAGCGACTTGGTGTCCGCGGTGCCGTCGGTCAGTCGAAGCCGGACGCTTGAAGTGTCCGAACCGCTGGCGTGCCCGCCGGTGGCGAGCAGGTTGTAGTGAATTTGTACGACAATAAGGCTGCCGGGCTGAAGAGGGAATCCCGCGTTCTGCTGCAGGAGGACCTCCGAGGCGCCAGGGGTCCAGGTATCGACCCATGCCTGATCTTTTCCGTTGCCCACGGCGTCATTGCCGAAGCAGGTCCAGCCCTGCCCATGTCCCGCTGCGTCCTTGGCGCGGGCTGCCGCCGCGTTGTCCGGCGGGATCGCGAAGACGATGGCGTGATGCACGATCGGCACGTTCCCGGGCTGGAACTGGGTTCCGGTCAGGAATTCCGCCTTGGATATATGCGGATCGATCACCAGGCACCGGTACTCGTCGGTGCCGCCGTTGGGGGCCGACGGCGTGTACGGCTGCGACATCGCCAGGTCGACGAATCGCTCGCCAGTACGCAACGGTTGAGCAGGTGTGGAGGAACTGGGGCTGGTGGACGGGCTTCCGACACCAGTGGTGGCGGTAGCCCCAGCGGAGCCGGCTGAGTTTCCGCCACACGCGGCCATTGCCAGCACCGACGCGACACCTGCCACCGCTACGGCCATCCGCAGGGGCCTCATCCGCCTCGTCATGACGTGCCGCCGATGCGCGGTGAGGCCAGCCCACTTGACCGCCAGCTCGAATGTAAGCCCAAGACACGCGGCACGCGCTTTGGTGCTGTATGCAACTGATTCATGACGCCAAGGGTAGGACAACGCACCTTTCTGTTCGCTTACACTCACTCAGCCTCGATCCACCATGAATGGTGGTCCCGGATCCGTGGCCGACATTGCGCGCACCTGCCGACTTCGCCCGCGGCGCAAGCCGGTCCGGTCCGGGCCGTGCGCGGCCAGAGGACGATCGCCTTTTTGCGGGCTTTCGCCTCGATCGCCGGGTACTCCTGCGCCAGCCAGCGGGCCACCGCCTGCGGATTCTGTTCGTGGGCGCGGCGGATCGGCTTCTGCGGCGACACCGCTGCCGGCGAGCCGTCGCCAAGTTCGGTGGCGGTGTGCCTGAAAGGCGTTACGCAAGGCTTGCCGCCCGATCATGGGTGTCCTCACCGCAGGGCAGCCGGAACCGGCTCCGCACCTCAACGCACGTTCGACGCCGCCTCGCGGCAAACTTGGTCTCCGGTTGGGGTACACCTCAGGTCACGGATCCCGTGGACTGTGCCAATGAATCTTGCTCGATCGTGTGTATGCGGCCGGAGCTGACGACGATCTCCGCAACGAGGGGCAACGGCGTCGGAATGGATCGCCGCTTGCGCATAGGCGTCGTGGTCGGTCGGACCACCCGCCGGCCCGGAGCCGCGAAAACACGAGCAAAATGTGGCGGCAGAACAGCGGAAATGAGCAAGATTCAGTGGCAGAGAGGAAGATCCACTGTCACAGGACACCGGCGCGGCCAACGTCCACCGCGCCTCGCCCACGCGCCCGCGCCGCGCTAGGATGACCGCAACGGCATGATCCGTACGCCGTCCGCCGCCGCCATCCGCGCCCGCGCCGCGGGATGGCATCGCCGGTCAAGGTCTCTCGGGGCCCGTGATTATCCGCTGTCCGGTAGGCATGTCCTTTGATCGGCGGACGCGCGGGGTCTTGCCGGATATGGACGCAGCCATGCCAAAGAAGCAGACCACCGCCGGGAAGAAGGCACGCGCGGCGGCCCGCGCCGGGGAGAAGTACACCGCAGCCCTTCGTAGGCAGGTGACACCGGGCACCGGCACCGGTCTTGAGCACCGTGGCTTCCTGGAATACGCGCCGGATTTGCGGCCCTTCCGCGGTACCGACCTGTTCGAACGCATCGGTGGCCAGCCCACCGTCGACAGGCTGGTTGACCTCCTGTATGAGGGGATCGACGACGACGATCAGTTGCGTCCGCTGTTCGGACGCGACCTGGATGGCGGCAAGGCGAGGCAGCGGATGTTCTTCGCCGAGTGGCTGGGTGGCCCCCGTCGTTACAGCGAGGATGCCTGGACCAACCTGACACTCAGCCACGACGGTAAGCCGATCACGCAGGCACTCGCCGGCCGGTGGCTGGGGCATTTCAGACGAGCGCTGCAGGCCGCAGTCACGGCTGACAGCGACCGTAGGACGATCTTCGGACACGTCCGCCCGCTGGCCACGGCTCTGGTCAACCGACCCGCGGCGCAGGACGTGGCCTGGTGCGGGATCGGTGCCCGTGCCGTCACACGGGCATTGGATGTGGCTCGCCGGGGTGATGTCGCCGGACTTGGCGCGGCGCTGGCGCAGGCACCGGATCTGCTGCGCCCAACGTACGCCGCGGCGATCATGCAGGCGGCGGCGCTGGCGGGCCGCGCCGGGATCGTGCGGATGCTGCTGGAGGGCGGCCTCGGGCCGGACCATCCGTTCTACCTTCCGGTGGGGGTCACCGGGCAGGCGTTCGAGCGGGTGATATACGTGACCCCGCTGTGCGCGGCGCGGTTCAAGCGCCGTGCCGCCGTCGGGTCGCTGCTGCTGGCGGCCGGCGCCCGCGAGGACATCTTCACCGCGGCGTTCCTCGGCGACCTCACTTCGCTCGCGCGGATGCTGGCGGCCGATCCCGGCCTTGCTCAGGCGACCGATCCGGCGGTCGACGTCTTGGACATCACACCCGTCGAGCACGCCGTCGCGGGCGGCCAGACCGGCGCACTCCGGCTCATCCTCGACCACACCGCACCTCCGCTGCTCGGCGGGGTGCGGGCGTTGCGCGGCGCCGCCGCCCGGGGCAGCCTGGCCATGGCCGAGCTGCTGCTGGCACACGGCGCGGACGCGACACGGATCGGCGTCGGACGGTGGGTCCTTCACCCCGAGCTCGCTGCGCTGCTTGCCAGCCGGGGCGCGGCGATCGACTCCTCAGGATCGTGGATCGGTGCCGCCTGCACCGGAAACCAGGGCCGCAAGGACGATCCGGACTACGTGCGCGCGCTGCTGCGCCACGGCGCCCGCGCGACGGATCGTCGCAGCGGCGACCTCCTCAAAGGTGCCACCGGCGTCCGGGCGCTGGACGCGACGGCTCTGCACTACGCTGCCAAGGCAGGCTTCCTGCGGACTATCGAGGTGCTGCTCGAATCCGGAGCAGACCCAGCCGCCCGCGACAGCCGCGGGCGGACGCCGCTCGACTGGCTAGACCAGGCGGCACCCTCGGTGTCGCGAGCCGCAGTCCGGCACCTACTCGTACCCGGACCGGACACTTCGCGATCGTGATGGCGGTGACGACCAGACGGAGCCTTCGACGTCTTCGCAATGTCGGGCACATGCGGCCCGCCAGGGATTTGGTTGGAGTCCAAACCGGAACACGCCGAGCACTCTCGGCGATCAACCCGGCATCGATTGTCCGGTCTCAGAAATGGTCCTGGCGGGGCAGGTCGGCCTGGGATGATCGGCACCCGGGCGGGGGCGTCGGGCCAGTTCCACTCGCCGATGCGCACGAGGAACATCCGCAGCGTGCCGAGCCGGTACGCCAACGTCGCCGGTGTGACGCGGGCGCTGCCGCGGCCGGCGGTCGCCTGCCCGGGGATCAGCCAGGTGATCGGATGGTCCAGGTTCAGGGTTGAGCCGTGCCACCGCTGCCGGCGTGGCAGCGGTGGGCACCGCCCAGCCGGTCCGGGCGCACGCCCCCGGATCACGTTGGAGCCGGGATACCGCAGGAGCCAGCGTCGTCGCAAGCTCAACATCCGCGCCAGATCACCGGCGGGCTGCCGTTCGTCGCGTCACGGGCCGGGCCGTCGGTCGACATCGGTGTCGGGTTGTTCGGTGCGAGGGCGTTGCCGGCGATTACCTGCCCGTCGGCGGTGATACCGCCTATAGACCCTTGCCGTGCTCCGCTTGCCGGTCCGGGCAGGATGGTCACGCGACCGTTGCGCCAGTACGCCGGGCGGTTCGTCGCCGACAGGCCGGCCACGGTGCCGGAAGCGCTGACCGTGCGCGCGGTGAAGCCGGCGAGCCGCTCGACCGACCCGGTCTTTAGGTTCCATCGCAGCGATACCACGTCGGCCGGGGCGGGATCACCCTTGCCGACCTCGGCCAGCACCCCGGTCGCCCAGTCGCCCCCCGCGGACAGGACGGTGGCGCTGTCCGCACCGGGCGGCAGGGGCATGGCGGTGGCGGTGCCGTCGAGCGCCCAGCGCACCGGCCGGGTGTCCTGGGTGAAGCCGACCAGCACGCCGTCGTCGGTGACGGCTTCGCCGAACCCGTTGCCGGCCATCGTCGCGGTGATCGCGATCGAACCGGCGGTATGCCACAGCACCGCCGCCGACGAGCCGTCGGCCAGATTCGCGCTGCCCAGCACGTCTCCGCGCGCGTTTACCGAATAGGCGTCCCCACCGACCGCGCCGCTGGGCAGGGGTAGGGTGACCAGGCCGGTAGCGATGTAGGCCGCCGGGCGCTGCTTGCGGCGGTCATGGCTCACCGGCTCGGTGAAGCCGGCCACCACGCCGGCGGTGTTGACCGATACGGGAGTAAACCCGGACGCGAGCACGTCCGGTGCCCCGTCGGTCCACCGGATCGCCACCGATGCGTCCCTGCTGCCGGCTCTCCCGATGACGTACCGCCCAGACGGATCGATCCCGGTGACCATGGTCCAGCCGGCGACAGACGTGGGTACCTTCAGTTCTTCCACAACGCAGCCCACACCAGCCACGGCGGGCCGTGGTGCGCTGCGCGCGTGCACCGCCGCGATGGAGCCAAGTACCACCAGGACCGTCGCCGCGCCCGCCACCGTGGACGTCAGGGCGGTCCGGCGCCGGGTCCGCCGGCGCCCGCGAGCCAGCACACCCTCGGCCCGCAACCGCGACGGTGGCGGGTCCTGATCAGCGAATGTCTGCAACGTCTCCTCGATCACGTCGGCTCCGTTCGGTGTGATGCAATGACGGACGCTGTCGACGGTTCACCCAGCGTCGCGCGCAGGGTCCGCAGCCCGTGATGCGTCCGGCTCTTGACGGTCCCATCGGAGCAGCCCAGTACCTGCGCCACCTCGGCCACAGACAGGTCGCAGAGAAACCGCAGGATCACCACGACCCGCTGCCGGTGCGGCAACCGGTGCAGCGCCGCACGCACCACCACCCGGTCGTCGACCCCACTACTTCCCGAGGCCACGACCGAATCGGGTGCCTCAGCGCGCAGCAATACCCGCGACCAGCGACGCCGCCGGTACGCCAGGCACGCCCGAACCACCATCGTCCGGACGTACGCGTCGAGGTTCTCGACCTCCGCGAGGTGGCCCCAGCGGCGGTACAACACCGTCAGCGCGTCCTGTACCGCGTCGTCGGCCTGGTCCCCGTCGCCCAACACCAGGTACGCCACCTTGTGCAGGCGCGGCAACCGGGACCGGACGTACTCGACGTAATCCTCCTCCAGGTCGGTGCGCAACCACGACCCCCTTCTCCATGGGCTCCATACAGGTGATGCACCCACCCCCCGAATTGGTTCAAGACGAGCGTGATGTACCACCACAGGCTGAGCTACCCCGTTTCACGGAGACTTCTGATCATGGTCTGACGGCCATGGGGAAGGAGTCATTCGTGGCAGCACCGAAGAAGGACCCGGACGAGATGAGGGCGCGGACCGTACGTCTGTCGGTGACGCCAGTCGGATCCGAAGCCGGTGATCAAGCACCTGGCCGACCCAGTTCGGCGTGCACCCCAAAGATTTGCTGCACGATCGGCACATGATCGGACGCACCGTCATCGGCAAAGTCGTGAGCGCGGCGTTCGGGAACATCACCATCAGCACTACGCAGCGTGACCGCAAGTCCCGAGTGAAGACCGACCTCTTCGGCACCCGTGAGCACGCCAGGCCGTCCGACAACCAGTGATCCATTGAGAATCGCCAGGTTGCCTGAGGCGCCATTCCGTGCATAGGCGTACATGTTGGACCGTGGTCGCCATGCGGCAAGAGCATACGACGAGTAGCCTGCCGACTGCCGGAGATTCCGCCGACCTCGCGGGGACGGGACATCTGCCACCATCCGCGGTCTCACCGACCTGTCGGAACCGACAAGTACACCGACGGATCGATGAGAAACCGAAAGATCTACTGAGACCCTACAAACATGTACGATCTCGTCGATCTTGTCGGT
>JBBWZQ010000122.1:0-18855 GCA_039649115.1 Micromonosporaceae bacterium
GCCGGGGGTCGGGACGGTACCGGCTGGCGCTGCTGCGCCGGCTGCACGGGCGGCTGGGCGCGCGGCGGGGGCGGGGTGAAGGCCCGGGGCACCCCGGAGTGGCCGGGGTGGGCGGCGCCGGGCGGCGGGGTGGGCGCGCCGATGCACAGCGCGCCCTCCACCACCACCGTCTCCGGCTGCTCCAGCGTGGTCGGCGCGATCTGCAGCTCGGTGTGGATGAGGTGGGCGGCCAGCGGGATGCGGCTGGAGCCGCCGACCAGGAAGATGCCGACGAGGTCGCGGGAGGGGATGCCGGTGGTGGCGATGCACCGGTTGAGACACACGACGGTGTGCTCCAGGTACGGGCGCACCAGGCCCTCGAACTCCTCCCGGGTCAGGTGCGCGTCCACCTCCAGCGCGGGCAGGTGGATGTCGGCGCTGGTGGTGCGGGAGAGCATCTCCTTGGCCGCGCGTACGTCGTCGTAGAGCATCCGCCGGTGACGCCGCTCGGTACCGTCGCCCGGGTTGACCAGGCTGCCCCACTGCGCCGGGTGGCTGCCCGCGTACGTGCGCCCCAGGTGCTCCACGATCGCGTGGTCGAAATCCAGCCCGCCCACGTCGGGCAGGCCCTCCTCGGCGAGCACGGTGAACCCGGTCGGCGTGCGCCGCACCACGGTGGCGTCGAAGGTGCCGCCGCCCAGGTCGTAGATGGCCAGGCTGCGGCCGACCGGTACCGCCGAGCGCAGCACCGCGGTGAAGTAGGAGGCCGCGGCGACCGGTTCGGCGACCAGCTGGGGGCTGGGCAGCCCGGCCAGGCGCGCCGCCTCGGCCAGCAGCCGGCGCCGCTGCTCCCCCCACCGGGCCGGGTGGGTCAGCCGGACCTGCTCCGGTACCGCGCCCAGCTGCCGGTGCGCCTCCACCCCCACCTGGCGCAGCACGGCGGCGAACACCTGCGGTACCGGCAGCTCGGTGTCGCCCAGCAGGACCACGCCGTCGTCGACGCGGCGCTTCGGGTTGGGCTCGAAGCGGCTCGGATCCACCCGGGAGTGGCGCTCGGCGTCCCGCCCGACGAGCATCTGGCCGTCGGGCGTCAGGTACACCGCGGTGGGCATCAGCGGCGCGCCGTCGAACAGCAGCGGTCGGGTGCGCCCGTCGGCCAGCCGCAGCATGGCGGCGGTGTTCGAGGTGCCGAAGTCCACGCCGAGGACGCTCACGGACGCCACCCTACTGTGCCGCGACACGCCCGCGCAGATCCACAAGACGGAGGCGTACCCGTCATACTCCGGCGGTGGGTAACCGCTTCGGCTTCCTCGACGCGCCCATCCCGCTGGCGTTCGCACACCGGGGCGGCGCGGCGGCCGGCGACGAGAACACCGTGGCCGCCTTCGAGCGGGCGGTCCGCACCGGCTACCGCTACCTGGAGACCGACACCCACGCCACCGCCGACGGGGTACCCGTGGTGTTCCACGACGAGACGCTGGACCGGATGCTGGGCCGACCCGGGCGGCTGGCCACGCTGCGCTACGCCGACCTGGCCAGCATCCGGATCGGCGGGCAGAGCGTGGTGCCCCGGCTGGGTGACGTGCTGGACGCCTGGCCGCGGGTACGGTTCAACATCGACGTGAAGGCCGACTCGGCGGTGGTACCGACGGTCGAGCTGATCCGGCGCGCCGGTGCGGTGGACCGGGTGCTGCTCGCCTCGTTCAGCGACGCGCGGGTGGCCCGGATGCGCGCCGCGCTCGGCCCGGCGCTGGCCACCTCGCTGGGCAGCCGGGCGGTGGCGAGGCTGTGGGCGGCGTCCCGGGCGCCGGGGCCGTGGTTGCCGGCGAGGCGGGTGGCTGCCGCGGCGGCCGCGCAGGTGCCGGTGCGGGCCGGGCGGCTGCGGGTGGTGGACCGGCGGTTCCTGGACCGGGCCCACCGGCTCGGCCTGCAGGTGCACGTCTGGACGATCGACGAGCCCGCCGAGATGCACGAGTTACTGGACCTGGGCGTGGATGGCATCATGACCGATCACATCGACGTGCTGCGCGACGCCTACACCGCACGCGGCGTCTGGGCCGCCTGAACCCGGCAGGGAACGATGACCGTTTCGTCCACAGTGGACACCACCGAGCCGCTGTCCACCCGCCGTGAACGGGTCGGCTGGTACTTCTACGACTGGGCGAACTCCGCGTTCCCCACCACGGTGGTGACCGTGTTCCTCGGCCCGTACCTGGGCGACGTCGCGGACAAGGCGGCCGACGCGCACGGCCGGGTGTACCCGCTGGGCATCCCGGTGGCGGCCGGCTCGCTGTTCCCGTACACGGTGTCGCTGTCGGTGCTGCTGACCGTGTTCGTGCTGCCGGTGGTGGGCGCGGTGGCCGACCGGTCGGCGCACAAGAAGCGGTTGCTGGCCCTGTTCACCTACGTCGCCGCCGGCGCCTGCCTCGCGATGATCCTCCTGACCGGCGACCGGTACCTGCTGGGCGCCGGGCTGTTCCTGGTCGCGAACATCGCGTACGGGGCGACCAACGTGGTGTACAACTCGTTCCTGCCGCAGATCGCCGGGCCGGACGAGCGGGACAAGGTGTCCAGCACCGGCTGGGCGATCGGCTACGTCGGCGGCGGGCTGCTGCTCGCGCTCAACCTGGTCGCGGTGCAGGTGGGCGGGGAGGCCAACAAGGCGGAGATCGCCCGGTACTGCATCGTGTCCGCGGGGCTGTGGTGGGCCGCGTTCACCACCGTCCCGCTGCTGCGGCTGCGGGACCGGCCCGCGGTGGCCGGCGAGCACCGCGGCCCGGTGCTCACCGACGGGTTCGTCCAGCTGTGGCACACCGTCAAGGGGCTGCGCGCGTACCCGTTGACCCTGTTCTTCCTGGTCTCCTACCTCGTCTACAACGACGGCATCCAGACGGTCATCTCGCAGGCCGCCGTGTACGCGGACAAGCAGCTCAAGCTGAGCCAGACGGTGCAGGTGCAGACCATCCTGATGGTGCAGTTGCTGGCGTTCGCCGGCGCGCTCGCGCTGGGCCGGATCGCGGCCCGGATCGGCGCGTGGCGGACCGTGCTGGGCAGCCTGGTCGTGTGGACGGCGACGCTGGGCATCGCGTACTTCCTGCCGGTCGGCCGGGCGCTGCCGTTCATGGCGCTCGGCCTGCTGATCGGCGTCGTGCTGGGCGGCAGCCAGGCGCTGAGCCGGTCGCTGTTCAGCCAGCTCATCCCGCACGGCCGGGAGGCGGAGTACTTCGGCCTGTACGAGATCTCCTCGGACGGCACCAGCTGGCTGGGCCCGCTGGTGTTCGGGCTGACCTACCAGGCCAGCGGCAGCTACCGGTACGCGATCATCTCGCTGTTGATCTTCTTCGCGCTCGGCTTCCTCGGTCTGCTGGCCGTCCCGATGCGCCGCGCCGTGATCGCCGCCGGCAACATCCCACCCCGCCTTATTTGAGAGCAAGAGCGACCAGGTAGGACGGGTCCCGGTCCAGGGAGGCGCGGGCCCGGTCGTAGCGCTGGGTGGTACGCGGGTCGGCGTGCCCCAGCGCGTACTGCCGCTCCTCCAGCGAGGCGCCCCGCTCCCGGGCCACGGTCGCCCAGGCGTGGCGCAGGCTGTGCGGGGTGATCCGGTCGGCGGCCGGGATGCCGGCGGCCCGGGCGGCGCGGCGCACGAACCGGTACACCGTGTGCCGGTCCAGCCGCCCACCGGCACCGGTCTGGAACACCGGGCCGGTGCCGCGCCCGGCCAGGTATCCGTCCAGGGTGGCGGACAGGCCCGGCGGCACCGCCCGGGTGCGGGTCTTGCCGCCCTTCATCCGCAGCCGCACCGTGCGGTGCCCGCGCTCGTGCCCGAGGTCCTCGACGTCCAGCGCGCACACCTCGGAGACCCGCGCGCCCAACTCCACCAGGAACCCGGCCAGCGCGGCCGCGCAGCCCGGTCCCAGCACCGGATCCCGGCCGGCCGCGCGCAGCAGCGCCACCGCCTCCGGCACGGACAGTCCCACCGTGGCGGTGTGGTCCCGGTCGACCCGGGGCCGCCGCACCCGCAGCACCGGGTTGTGCGCGGCGACCCCGCAGTCGACCAGGTACCCGTACCAGGAGGACAGCGCCGCGAGCCGGCGCGCCACACTCGCCGGCGCCGGCGGCCGGCCGGTGCGCGGGTTGACCACCTGCGCCAGGCCGGCCGCGTACGCGTCCACATGCGGCCGGCGGACCGCCACCACGTCCACGCCGACCCGGGCGCACCAGGCCGCGAAGTCCGCGACGTCGCGCTGGTACGCCGCCCGGGTGTGTGCCGACTCGCGGTAGCTCCACAGCCACGCCGCGGTGTGGCCGGCGAGGCTCGCGTCGCACGCCACCAGATCGGTCATGGTGATCTGTCTACTACGGCCGGCCGCGCGCTGTCACGACCGGCGGCCCGCCGGCGCAGCGGCGCGACCGGACCGGGCAGCAGGGCCGCGCCGGCCAGGGCGGGAGAGACCGGCCAGGGCGGGAGAGAACAGGGTGCGCCGCCGCCCGCTCCAGGGCGGGTGGCGGCGTCACGAACGGGCGGATGGACGGGACAGCACCCCGGCCGGGCCGGGCCCGACCGCGGTTGCGCGGCGGGCGGACGGGTCAGGGCAGCCGGTTGCGCAGCGCGCGGCGCCGCTCCCGGGCCGGCGCCCCGCCGGCCGAGCCACCGGCCGGCAGCGGCAGCGGACCGCCGTCGTTGGCGCGGGTGCGCAGGCTCCACATGGTGCGCGCGCGCCGGGCCAGCACGGGCAGCGGCTCGGCGATCACGCACGTGCCGTACGCGCAGATCTCCATCCACATCTCCGACACGTTGCGGTGGTCGAACCGCATGTTGATGACCGCGTTCCCACCGCTGGCGCGGGCGTGGGCCGCCATCCGTTCGACCGCCTCGTGCCGCCCCGCGGCCAGGTAGGCCTCGCCCACGCGCGGGTTGTCCACCCGCAGCGGGCGGATGCCCTCGGTGAACTTGTTGCGCGGCCGGGCCGCGACTCCGATCACCAGGCCACGGATCTCGGTGATGCGGTACCCGGCGAGGTCGTTCGTCGTGACGACTAGCATGCTGCACCCCGTTTCCATCCTCGATGCGCAGCAGTTACCCGATTCGGCACTCCATCAACCCTTGATGCTACGGGGCCACCCGTTCGGACCAGGCGAGACCCGGGAATCCGCTACCGGCCGGAGCCGGGCACGACCAGACCCGACTCGCCCGCCACGCGGCCGGCGCGCTCCTGGCCGGCGCGATCCTGGCCGGCGCGATCCTGTTCGCGGTACGCGACGCCTGAGGGCGCACCGGGCGGCCGCCACCCGGGCGGTAGGGTCCCGGGCATGGGGTCGGCGCGGATCACGGTGGGCCGGGTCGCGAGCTGGCTGCCGGCCGGCGTCCTCGCCGCGGTCACCGCGCTCGCCGCGCTGACCCGCCGGCCCCCGGACCGCCTCGCCGACCTGCACGTCTACGTCGGCGCCGTGTCCGGCCTGCGGCACCACCACAGCCTGTACGACTTCATCACCGGCAACGGCGCCCCGTTCACGTACCCGCCGTTCGCCGGCCTGGTGCTGCTGCCGCTGGCGCACCTGCCCGAGTGGCCGATCGGGGTGGCCTGGACGGTGGCGAAGCTGGCCGTGGTCGCCGCCCTCGCCGTGCTCGCCGGCCGGGCCGCCCAGGCCTGGTACCCGCGCCGCGTCCGCCCGTGGCTGGCGCCGGCCCTCGCCGCCGCCCTGTTCGCCTCGGCACCGGTCTCCAGCGACCTGCGCTTCGGCCAGGTCAGCGTGGTACTTGCGACCCTGGTGCTGGCCGACCTCACGCTCGCCCGGCCCCGGTACCGCGGTGTGCTGACCGGCCTGGCCACGGCGGTGAAGCTGACCCCGCTGATCTTCATCCCGCTGCTGTGGCTGGGCGGCCGCCGCCGCGCGGCCCTCACCGCGGTCGCCGCGTGCGCGGCCGCGACCGGGCTGGCCTGGGCCGTGCTGCCCGGCGACTCGCTGCGCTTCTGGGGCACGGAGGTCTGGCGGGTCGGCCGGCTGGGCCACATCACGACCGGCGGGAACCAGTCGTTCAACGGCGCCCTGCTGCGCCTCGGCCTGGCCGGCCCGCCGCGCGCCCTGCTGACGCTGGCCGTGGCCGCCCTGGTCGGGTGCCTCGCGCTGTGGCGTGGCGCGCGCGCCGCCCGCGCCGGTGACTGGCTGTCCGCCGGTATCCTCGCGGGCGCGGCGAGCGTGGTCATCTCCCCCGTCTCCTGGACCCACCACCAGGTCTGGCTGGTGCTCGCCGCCGTGCTGCCGGTACGCGGCCCGGCCGCGGCCCGGGTGGCCTGGCCGCTGCTCGTGCTGGCCGTCATGATCCCGCCGGTACTGGCGCTGGGCGCGCTGCCCGGCCCGGCCGGCGTGCTGCTGGGCAACCTCCGGCTGCTGCTCGCCGCCGGCGTCGCCGCCCTCGTACCGCTGGCCCGCCCGCCGGGCACCGCGTCCGTCCAGCCGCAGGGTCAGCTCGCCGCCCAGGTGTAACCGGCGGGGATCGCCCCATTGGTGGGGATTTCAGCCGTCCACGATGGTCGGGGCGAGACCCCGCAGCCGCTCCGGATCGGCGAGGATGTCGATGGCCACGATCCTGCCGGCCGTGATCATGAAACTCATCAGGGCCACTGGCTGCCCGTGGGCGATGCTGACGATTCCGGGCGCCCCGTTGACCAGCACCTGCTTCGACGCGTACGCGAGCCGGGCGAAGCTGAGCGCCTGCCGGGCCACGGCCGCGGCGCCCCTGATCTCGGCCAGTCCGCCGGTCACGGCGCCGCGGTCGGCGCGCAGCACCACGTCGGGATCGAGCACGGCGACCAGCGCGTCGAGGTCGCCACCCCGCGCGGCGGTCAGGAACGCGTCGACGACCTGCCGCTGGCGGGCCAGATCGGGATCGGGCACCGGGGCGGCTCCGCGCACCCGCCGGCGGGCGCGGCTGGCCAACTGCTTGGCCGCGGCCGGCGAGCGCCCGACGATCGGCGCGATCTGGTCGAAGGGCACGGCGAACATGTCGTGCAGCACGAACGCCAGCCGCTCGGCCGGGCCCAGCGCTTCGAGCACCACCAGCAGGGCGAGGCCGACCGAGTCCGCGAGCAGCGCCTCCTGCTCGGGGTCGGGGCCCGCGGCGGGGCTGACGATCGGGTCGGGCAGGTGCGGTTGCAGCGCGACCTCCCGCCGCGACCGCCGCGCGCGCAGTATGTCCAGGCACACCCGGCCGACGACCGTGGTCAGCCAGCCGCCCAGGTTCACCACCTCGCTGGTGTCGGCCCGGTCCAGCCGCAGCCAGGCCTCCTGGACCGCGTCGTCGGCCTCGCTGAGCGAGCCGAGCATCCGGTACGCCACCGCCTTCAGGTGCGTGCGGTACGCCTCGAACTGGTCCGCCAGGAACTCGTGGTCGTCCACTGATACCTTCCTCCGTCGCCATCCGTCAGTGCGGTGACGAACCGGAACCGACCGAAGTGACAAGCACCTGAGTGACAAGCACCTGGAGGAGACGATGCACGCAGGCATGAAGATCGCGGTGGCGGGGGCGACCGGGACGCGTCGGCCGTCACGTCGTGGCTGTCCTCTTCGAAAGCGGTGCCCTGCTGCCGCGTCCGCAGCGCCCCCATGACCGCGTCAGCCGAGCTGTCCCAGAATGATCGAAGCCGCGAGGAACAGCAGAAATGGTGGCATCGCGCACCAGACCGTGCGGCGGGACGGGCGGACGGCGTCACGCAGGAACGCGACACCAAGCGGTACGAACGCCACGGCAAGACCGGCAACCTCCACCGCGGCGGCCCAGGTGCTTCCCTTGAGGACCCCGATCATCAGCCCGGACATGAGCGCCAACGCGATCGCCGGTACCAGCGGCAGAGTGCGAGACAGGAAACACCCGATCGCCAGGACGATCCAGCCGAGCATCACGGCCGCCGACAGGCTCGACACCACCCATTCCGGGTAGGCGTAGTAGGCGCTGACGGCGCGGGTGGCCGCGCTCAGACCCGCGCTGTCCACCAGCGCGAAGGCGAACGTGTTGACGCCGTAGTGGAAGGCGCGGGCGAACAGGCCGGAAACCACCATGGCACCGCCCCACCGGGCCCAGCCGGGCCGGGTGGCGCCGACCCTCGCGGCGACCGCGACGACACCCGGCCACAACGCGATGGTGCCGGCGAGGAACGCCGCGTACGCGATGGTGATCACTGTCGGTTGCCGCTGGTATGCGGCGAGTTGGTGCGGAAAGAAGAACGGGGTACCGAGCCGTACGAGTGTGCCGGTCAACAGCAGCAGCGGTCCGACGATCAGGGACACGCCGGCCAGCCACGGACCGGGAAAGGAGTGGGCCCGATTGGTGTCGGGCCGGTCGACTGTCGCTGTGATCATGCCCAGTACTCTTCCGCGGGACCGCCGTCCGGCACATCCGACCAGAACACCAACCCGCGCCTGGGTTGCCGGATGAGACGGCGGCGCGCACCTGCTACCAGGGGATGACGGTCCCTGGTCCGACGGCAACGACGGTGGCACTGGGTAGCCTGACGCCGTGATCGGGACGCGGTGGCGGACCGTCGACGCGGCAATGGCCGTCACGGTCCTCGCGGTGGGTGGCTTCGCGGCGCAGGAGGCCGGTAGGCCAGCCTGGTGGGGGTGGATGCTGGTGTGCGCCGTGGCGGCGCCGATCGCGGTCCGCAGCCGATGGGCGCTGCCCGCCGCCATGGTGACGCTCGCCGCGTCCGCCGGGGTGCTGGCCTCCGGTGTGCTACCGCCGTTCGCCGCGCCGGTACTGTGCGCGGCCGTGGCGCTGACCCAGTATCCAGTGGCGGGACGATTGCCGCCCTGTCGGTCGTTGCCGGCGCTGGCTGTCGGGCTCGGCGGCGCCGCCGCGCTCGCGGCGCTGTGGCCGGCAGCACCGCTGGTGGCCATGCCCGCGGTGGCGATCCCGTGGCTGGTCGGTTGGCAGGTCCGCCACCGGCGCCGTGTCGCCGAGCGGGCCGCCGGCGACCGGACCGCCCGGGCGGTGACCGAGGAACGGCTACGGATCGCCCGCGACATGCACGACACCGTCGCGCACAGCCTCAGCATGATCGCGATGAAGGCCAGCGTCGCCCGGCACGTCGCCGCGGTACGGCCCGAGGAGGGCACCGCAGCCCTGGAGATCATCGAAACCGCCAGCCGAGAGGCGCTCGTGGAGATGCGTCGCGCCGTGGGCCTGCTACGCGCCGACCGGGACCCCGCCACACCATCGGGCTCGGACGAAGACCTGCGCGCGCTGGCCCACCGCGCCGACCAAGCCGGCGTTCACGTCAAGATGACGCGCACCGGCGAGACCGCGCCGGCCGGGGTCCGGCTCGTCGTATACCGCGTCGTGCAGGAGGCGCTGACCAACGTGGTCCGGCACGCGAAAGCCACCGAGTGCACCGTCAGCGTCGAAATCGGCGAGGAGTCGGCCACCGTCCGGGTCGTCGATGACGGCACCGCCGCGGTACCTCCCGGCGAAACCGGAAACGGGCTGCGCGGCATGCGCGAGCGGGTCGCCGCCTACGGCGGCAGCCTGCATGCCGGACCTCACGCGGGTGGCGGATTCGCGGTGTCCGCACAAATTCCGTTCCGGCCACCGGGCCAGGATGGGCGACTGTGACCGACCCGATCCGCGTACTCATCGCTGAGGACCAGGCCCTGCTTCGCGACAGCTTTCGCGTCCTGCTGGACAACACTCCGGGATTCGTCGTGGTCGGCGAGGCGGGCACCGGCCGCGAAGCCGTGCGGCTGGCACTCGCCGAACATCCGGACGTGGCGCTGATGGACGTCCGGATGCCAGACATGACCGGCATCGAGGCCACCGAAAGGATCTGCGCCCAGCCCACCAACACCCGCGTGCTGATCCTCACCACCTTCGACATCGACGAATACGTCTACGGCGCGCTACGCGCCGGGGCCAGCGGCTTTCTCCTCAAGGACACCACCGCGGCCGACCTCCTCGCCGCCATCCGAGTGGTCGCCGCCGGCGAGGCGCTCCTCGCCCCGAGCGTCACCCGACGACTGATCACCGCGTTCGGCGCCCAGCCCCGCCCGTCCCGCAGCTTCCACCGCAGGCTGACCGGGGTGACCGAGCGCGAACGCGAAATCCTGGTACTGGTCGCACGCGGACTGTCCAACACCGACATCGCCACGCACCTGACACTCAGCCCGGCCACCGTGAAGTCCCACGTCGGCCGGCTGCTCACCAAACTGAACGCCCGCGACCGCGCTCAACTCGTCGTCGTCGCGTACGAGACGGGTCTCGTCACGGCAACTCCCACCGATCTCGCGGACTGATCTCCACCGGGGGTTCAGCTCGTGTGTTCTCTTCTCACTGTCCGGCTGAATCTGCTTTCCCGGGCTCGGATGGAGCTTGCGCGTCCGGGAAGTCGGCCAGTTCGTCGACGGCGGTGTCCAGCGCGATGTCGACACCATGTTCGATCATCTTCTGGTAGGCCGGGTCGCCTGCCGCGGCGATGCGTCGGATGCCGTCGGCCGAGGCGCGCACGCGTTGCCGGACGGTCTCGATGAACGGCCTGATCTGGCCGTTCATGCCGTAGGTGTCGAGGAACAGCCGCAGGCGTCGGGGCCTGTCGGCGAAGGCGGTGAAGCCTTCGGCGCTCACGACGTGGCGGGCGTGCAGCGGCACCCAGGCGAAGGCGGTGAAGGCGAGGTCCCATTCTCGTGTGACCGGAGCGGCGAAGTCCCAGTCGAAGAAGCCGATGAGGCGCCCGTTGGCCCAGGCCGCGTTGTAGGGGGCGGCATCGTTGTGGCCAATGATCATGCCTGGTCGCCAGGTCCCTCCCTCCCGCCAGACGGCGCCGCCCGGGGGGACGAAGCTGGCCACGGCGGCGTGGTAGTCGCGAAGCCAACCAGCGACCTGGCGCAGCGCGTCGTCGCTGTGCACCCAATTGGGCCATGGCCGCGCGGCGCCGACAACCTCGCCGGGCAGGAACGAGAGGACTTCTCGTCCCTGGTTGTCGAAGCCCAGCGCCCGTGGAGCGCGATCGAAGCCGACGGTGTCCAGGTGGCGCAGCAGTGCGTGCACCGACGGGGTCCACCGGCCGGGAACCCGGCGCACGGTGTCACCGATCCGGACCGCTCCGCCGGTGTTACCGCCGGGGAGGCGTTGTTCTTCGGGCACGGTTCGATCCATCCTGCTGTTGCGGCCACTGTGACGGGATGCGACAGGCGGTGATCGGGCCTCGCAGCACCCAGGTGAGCGCGTCGACCACAGCGACGGGCCCATGAACTCCACCCGGAAACTGTGCCACCCGCGCCGCGTGGTACGTCGAGCGGCTTGCCGCCTGTCCGGCACGCAGCGGGGAGGCTCCCCGTCAGGCCGGAGCGAGGACGCAGAACTCGTTGCCCTCCGGGTCGGCGAGGACGATCCACCGGACGTCGCCCTGGCCGACGTCGGCGTGCGTCGCGCCGAGGGTCTGCAGCCGGGCCACCTCCACCGCCTGATCGTCACCGCGATACGGCACCACGTCGAGATGGACGCGGTGCCGTACGTCCTTCAGGTGGGGCGTGCGGAGGAACTCCACACAGGGGCCGACGCCCTTGGCGGAGCGCAGCCGCGCGTGATCGTCGGTTACCTCGTGCTGGGTCAAGTCCATCGCCTCGCCCCAGACGCGGGCCATGGCCCGCGGGTCCGCGCAGTCGACCACCACCGCGGCGATCGGCCCGGTGTCCCGGTAGATCTCCCGAGGCTCCAGCACGCAGAACACGTTGCCCTCCGGGTCGGCCAGGACCGTCCACGGGACGTCGCCCTGGCCCACATCGGCGGGCGTCGCGCCGAGCTCCTTCAGGCGCGTGACCAACTCCGTCTGATGGGCCGCAGAGGTGGTGGCGAGTTCGATGTGCACGCGGTACTTCACCGTTTCGGGGTCCGGGACGGCGATGACATCGACGCAGACGGCGGCATCGGGATCTGTCCAGACGAAGCCCACGGGTGCAGCGCTGGTCGCACCGTGTCCCTCGCTGGAGACAACCCAACCGAACGCCTCCGCCCAGAACCGACCCAGCGCCGCGTCATCCCGAGCCTTGAAATTCACCTGAACAAGTCGCAGTGCCACGCCGGCTACCCTATGCCCGACAGGCAGACCGGGATGAACCACGCACCTTCGGCTCAACTGGCGGTGGCGGGCAGGTCGGGGACTTCGCCGGGCGGCCGAAGCCTTGGGCGGGGGTGTGGAGGCTCGATCGTGCGACCCGACCACTCGTAGAGCCCGCCGACGCCCCTGTCCGCGGACAGGACAGCCGGCTCTCCTCCGATCGACCGGGCAGTCGGTGATCAGCGCCGCGCATAACTGGAATTATGCGCGGCTCGCTCCGAGCGTTGGACAATTATCGGATTATCAGTATCGACAATCGGCTAATAGCTCGCACGAGCTGCCGGGCGGGCGGTGTGGCTTGCTCGCGGAATCGGCCGCGAACAAGAAGCCTGGCCCCGCGGCGCGTCGCCGTGATCACCGTAAGCGCGGGTGGCGGTACCACCGTGATCACGCTGAAGCCGGATCTTGGCGACAACGGCACCGGATGCCTGTGCCGTTGTCGCCAAGATCCGGCACGAGGGCTCGGAGCCCGGCCCACGCGCACGGTAGGACCGAATTGCCCGTGGGCACGAGCCACGATCACGGTGACCACAGGCGGCAACCGCCCGCCGTCGAACAAGTCCAGCGCCGCGCCGGCCGCCCTGGAGGCCGGAAAGCCGTCAAGCAGTCGCGATGATCTCCACGTCGAGCTTGCCGAGACGTTCGGCGTCCGCGATCAGTTCCATCTCCACGATCTTCCCGCCGGAGACGGTGAAGCCGATCACCACCCGCACCCTGCCGCCGGGTGCCCACACGGCGCCGGCCGCCCCGTCGACGAGGGCCGGCTGCGCGGCGGTGGCGCGGCCGGAGAACGTACCGGCCACCTCGGCGGCGCCGTGGACCAGTCCGGAGGCACCGGCGAGCACCGCCGCCTGGTCGGCGCGCAGCACGACGTCGGGGTCGAGCAGCGCGAGCAGCGCGTCGAAGTCTCCGCCGCGCGAGGCGGCCAGGAAGGCGTCGACGATCTGCCGCTGGCGGGTCAGGTCGGTGTCGGCGGCCGGGGCCGCTCCCTGTACCCGGCGGCGGGCACGGCTGGCCAGTTGACGGGCCGCCGCCGGGGAACGCTCCACGATCGGGGCGATCTCCTCGAACGGTACGGCGAACATGTCGTGCAGCACGAAGGCCAGCCGCTCGGCCGGGGACAGGGTGTCCAGCACGACCAGCAGCGCCCAACCGACCGAGTCGGCCAGCAGCGCCTGCTGCTCGGGGTCGCTGCCGTCCGCGTGGCTGGCGGCCGTGTCCAGGACCGGCGCGTCCAGCGGCCGCTCGCGGCGGACGCCGCGGGAGCGCAGCATGTTCAGCGCCACGCGCGCCACGACCGTGGTCAGCCAGCCGCCCAGGTTGTGCACGCCGGTCGTGTCGGCTTGGCTGGCCCGCAGCCAGGCGTCCTGTACGGCGTCCTCGGCCTCGGTCAGCGACCCGAGCAGCCGGTGGGCCACCGCCCGCAACTGCGGCCGCTGCTCCTCGAACCGTTCGGCCAGGCGTTCGTGGTCGGTCATCGTCACATTCTCCCGTCGGGTCGCGTCATAGCACTGACCGACGACGCCCGGCGGATGTGACCGAGAGGACCGCGCTGATGCAGGCACGCATGAGGAACCCCGCGATGATCATTTCCGACGCCCTGCCGGCCATCCAGGCCGTGTTCCAGGCGACCAAGAATGGCGGTGTACCGGAAGCGACGCTGGAGCTGGTCCACCTGCGAGTCAGCCAGCTCAACGGCTGCAGCGCCTGCGTCGATTCCGGCGCGCGCAGCGCCAGGAAGGCCGGCGAGAGCGAGGAGCGGCTCTGGGCGCTGTCCGCCTGGCGGGAGGCGCCGTACTTCACCGACGCGGAACGGGCGGCCCTGGCCCTGGCCGAGGCGGCGACCCGGCTGAGCGACCGTGCAGACCCGGTGCCGGACGAGGTCTGGCAACCGGCCGTCCGGCACTACGGCGAGGAGCAGCTCGCCGCCCTGATCCTCATGATCGCCGTCACCAACCTGTTCAACCGCCTCAACGCCACCACGAAACAGGTCGCGGGTGCCTGGAGCTGAGAATTCGTTGCCGTCGTCCGTTAGCATCGATCTTGCACAGGAGGGAGGTTCCCACGATGACGGAGCCGCCGCGCAGCCCGCACCAGCGCAAGCAGGACGCCCTTGCCCGGCTGTCGCGCGACGTCGACGCGTGGGTGGCCACCGCCGGTGTCGACGGCACGCCCTACCTGGTGCCGTTGTCCTTCCTGTGGGACGGCGGGGCGCTGCTGATCTCCACGCCCGCCACCAGCCCGACCAGCCGCAACCTGCAGACCACCGGCAAGGTCCGGATCGGCATCGGGCCGACCCGTGACCTGCTGCTCATCGAGGGAACCGTGACGGCGTACGCCGCCACCGACATCCCCGACGACCTCGGTGACGCCTTCGCCACCAAGACCGGCTTCGACCCGCGCCGCCTCGTCAGCCCCTATCTCTACTTCCGCGTCCAGCCGCAGCGGCTGCAGGCGTGGCGCGAGGCCAACGAACTGCGGGGCCGCGACCTCATGCACGACGGACGCTGGACGGTCGCCTGACCGGCGCCGGGTTAGGCTGCCGGCATGTCGGGCAGCGAACCAGACGCGGGTACCACCCGGCCGTGTGTCTACTGTGGACGACCGGTACCGCAGCGCGGCAGCGCGGGCCGGCCGTTCCGGTACTGCCGGGACAACGACGGCGCGTGCCAGCGCAGCGCGCGTACCAGCCGGATGCGCGAGCGCAGCGCACCCGGCCTGGCCGGCCAGGTGGCGCGCAGCTGGGAACTGGTCGAGCGGCTGGAGCTGGTCGCCGGCACGCTCGCCGACGCGCTGCACGCCGAGCTGAGCCCGGCCGGGGTGGAGCGGCAGGCGGCGGCGGTGCGCGCGGAGGCGGCCAGCCACGTGGCGGCGGCGCACACCGAACGGGACGAGGCGCGGCGCGAGGCGGAGACGGCGCGGGCCACGGCGGCCCGGCTGCGCGACGAGGCCGCGGCCACCGCGGCGCGCCTCGCGGAACTGGGCGACGAGCTGTCCGCCGCGCGGCGGGAGCAGGCCGCGGCGCAGCAGGCCGCCCGGGAGGCCACGGCCGCGCGGGAGCAGGCACAGGCGCAGGCGGCGAGCCAGCGGGCGCTGCGCGAGGAGGCACAGGCGCAGCGGGACCGGGTCCGCGCGGACCGCGACGAGCTGCGCGCCCAGCGGGACGCGGCGCGCACCCAGCTGGAGAAGGTGACCGCCGAGCGGGACGCGGCACGCCAGGCGGCGACGCGTACGGCCGGGGAGCGCGACGGGCTGCGTGCCGAGCTGGCCGCGGCGCGGGCCGAGCGCGACGCACAGGCCCAGCTGGTACGCGACGCCGGACGGGCGGCGGACACGGCCCGGCGCGGGTACGAGCAGGCGGTCTGGGAACGGGACGCGGCCCGCGAGGCGGCCACCCGCGCCGGTACCGAGGCCCGGACGGCCCGCGAGGAGCACACCGTGGCCGTCGAGCGGGTCGGGGCGCTGGATGCGGCGCTGGCGGCCGCCCGGCGGGAGCTGGCCGCGAGCCAGGCGCAGGTGTCCGGGCTGACCACGCAGGTCACCAACCTCAGCGCCGCGCTGGCGCAGCTCGCACCGCCGGCCCCCGCCACCGAGCCGGTCCCCAGCCCCACCTGAGGTGCGTCAGGCCAGCGCCCACTGCTGGGCGGACCGAGCCGGTCCCCAGCCCCACCTGAGGTGCGTCAGGCCAGTGCCCACTGCTGGGCGGACGAGCCGTTGCAGTGGTACTGCTGCAGCCTGGTGCCGGCCTTCCTGCTGCGCCCCGGCACGTCCAGGCACTTGCCGCTGCCGACGGCCACCAGGGTCACGCCGCCGGCCGCCGCGGTCACCTGCCACTGCTGGTTGGCGCCGCCGTTGCAGGACCACTGCTCCACCTTCGCCTTGTCGTCGGTGCTGCCCCCGAAGACGTCGAGGCACTTGCCGCTCGCCGCGTTGACCAGCGTGACCGCGCCACCCGGGGCGGCCACCTGGCGCCAGCGCTGGCTGTCCGCGCCGGTGCAGTCCGCCTGCACCGCGGCGGCGCCCTCCGCGTCCTGCCGGTTGTCGACGTCGAGACACAGCCCGGTCTTCACGGTGCGGACGGTCACCGGGCCGCCGCCCACCCCGGTGGCCGCCGGCGAACCCGGCGTGGTGCCGGTCGAGCCGGGCGCCGCCGGGCTCGGCACCCCGGAGGCGGGTGCGCCGGCCGGCGGGGCGGTGCCGGCCGCGCCGGCCGGGGCGCCGGTACCCGCCCCGCCGTGCCAGACCAGCATGACCGTGGCGAAGACCACCGCGGCGGCGAGGAAGGCCAGCGCGGCCGGGACGAGCCAGCCGTCCGGGTGGGCGGGGTGGGTAGCCATGTCGGTATCGTGCCCGATGCCGCCGCCGCGTGGCGGGACTGGTCGGGTGGTCACCGAGCGTGCTCCCGCGCGGTGTAGCGCGGCGCGCCGCGGGCGAAGCGGGCCGGGCCGAACAGCGCCAGCCGCCGGGCGGCCGGCACCTCCCCGTGCAGCGCGGCGGCGATCAGGCTACGGCAACTACTGACTGGTAACCGGAGCTGGCAGACTGAGCGGATGGACCGCTTCGTGCAGCCCGTACCCGCGCCGGGCGACCCGTACCCCAAGGATCACGTCATGCACGCGTGGCTGGACCGGCTGCTCGGACCGCACGCGCACGCGGCCGCCCGGCCACTGCTCGCCGCCCTCGGCCGCGACATTCACGGATCTCTCCGCGCGGCGCACGCGGACGCGGAGGCGCACCCGCCTACACTGACCCGCTACGACCCCTGGGGTGCCCGGGTGGACCGCATCGAGACGGCGCCCGGATGGGAGCTGCAGCGGCAGGCGGCGGCCAGGCACGCGGTGGTCGCCATGCCTTACTTGCCTGAGGCAAGAGAGTCCTTCGGCGCAGGTGCGCGGGTGGTCCAGCACGCCCTGCTGCACCTCTACGCGCCGGAGTCGGCCACGTTCTCCTGCCCGGTGGCGATGAGCGACGGCGCCGCCGCGCTGCTGTCCCGCCCGGACGTCGATCCCGCGGTGCGGGACACCTGGCTGCCCGGGCTGCTGTCCACCGACCCGGACACCGCGGTCACCAGCGGGCAGTGGATGACCGAGTCCGCGGGCGGTTCGGACATCTCCCGCTCCGCGACCGCCGCCCGCCTGCATCCCGATGGCTGGCGGCTGACCGGGGAGAAGTGGTTCTGCTCCGCCGCCGACTCCGCGATGGCCGTCGCGCTGGCCCGCCCCGAGGGCTCCGGGCCGGGCAGCCGGGTGCTCGCCCCGTTCCTGGTCCCCCGCTACGCACCTGACGGCTCGCCGGCGCCGGGCATCCGGCTGCACCGGCTCAAGGACAAGCTCGGCACCCGGGCGGTGCCGACCGCCGAGATCGGCCTGTCCGGCGCGGCCGCGCTGCCGGTCGGCGACCCGGGCCGGCCCGGCCTGTACCGGATGATGACCCTGGTCGTGGTGACCCGGCTGCACAACGCCGCGGCGGCCGCCGGCGGGATGCGCCGCGGCCTGGACTACGCCCGCGCCTACGCCGCGCAGCGCACGGTCGCCGGTGGGCGACTGGACGCCAACCCGCTGCACCGCGCCACGCTCGGCCAGCTCGCCGTCGACACGCACGCCGCGTACGCGCTGGCGGCGCACGCGTTCTGGCTGCTCGGCCGGGTGGAGGTCGACGACGACGAGGCGGCCGGGGCGGAGCTGCGACTGGTGGCGCCGCTGGCCAAGCTCGCCACCGGCCGGCTCGCGGTGGCGGCGGCCAGCGAGTACCTCGAAAGCTTCGGCGGCGCGGGGTACGTGGAGGACACCGGCGTGCCCCGGCTGCTGCGTGACGCGCAGGTGCTGCCGATCTGGGAGGGCACGACCAACGTGCTGTCGCTCGACGCGCTGCGGGCGGCCGGCCGCGACGAGGGGGTCAAGCAGGTGCTCGCCCGGGTGGACGGCGCCTGCGACCTCGCCGGCGGGCCGCTGGCGGCCACCCTGGCCGGCGCGCGGACCCGGCTCGCGCAGCGGCTGGCCAGGGCCGCCGCGGCGCCGCAGGACCCGGCGGTGCTGGCCGGCGCGCGCGACCTGGCACTGCACCTCGCGTACACGCTGGCCGGGGCGCTGCTCGCCGAGCAGGCCGGGCCGGGCGGCTCCGGCGACCCCGGCGCCGCGGTCGCCGCCCAGATGTGGGCGGACCGGCGCCTGCGGCACGAGGACGTCAGCGCCGACGGGCACCGGCACTTCACGATCTTGGTTGACGGATATTTGTGACGACTGCCTCTTAAACGGCGTACCAGCTGGGTAGCTAGAGGCAGTACGCATCATCTACCGGCTACCCTTGCATGCACGGCGGGCGACGTCCGGGCGACCGGCACGGGAATCGTCACCGCAGCCGTGTCGTTACACCAAGGACCACCAGACAACCCGAAGGGGAAAGCCGAACATGGGCGAGCGCATGCTGCGCGGGAGCCGCCTCGGAGCCGTCAGCTACGAGTCCGACCGCAACACCGAGCTGGCTCCGCGACAGACCCGCGAGTACCTCTGCGCACGGGGCCACCAGTTCGAGGTGCCCTTCGCCGTTGACGCGGAGGTCCCGATCACCTGGGAATGCAAGTTCGACGGCACCGTCGCACGACTCGTGGACGGCACCGAACCGGAGCAGAAGAAGAGCAAGCCACCCCGTACCCACTGGGACATGCTGCTGGAACGGCGCAGCATCGCGGAGCTGGACGACATCCTGGCCGAGCGCCTGGAGGAGGTACGCACCCGCCGCGGCCGCGCCTCCGCCTGATCCCTTGACATCC
>JBBWZQ010000256.1:0-10454 GCA_039649115.1 Micromonosporaceae bacterium
CCACCGTGCTGCTCTCCTCGCACCTGCTGGCCGACCTCGAGCGCGCCTGCGACTACCTGATCGTGCTGCAGACCGCGCACGTCCAGCTCTCCGGCCCGGTCGACGAACTGCTCGAAGGCCACCGCACCCTGGTCGGCCCGCGCACCGAGACGGACCAGATCCCCGGGGTGGTCGAGGTGATCCGGGCCAGCCACACCGACCGCCAGACCACGCTGCTCGCCCGTACCGACGGGACCGTGCCCGCCGACCCCGCGTGGAGCGTGCATGACGTCACCCTCGAAGACCTGGTGCTGGCCTACCTCGCCAAAGCCGACACCCGCAGCACCCGGACCGCATGGGAAGTGACCGCATGATCTGGCTCACCTGGCGCCAACATCGCAAGCAGGCCCTCTACACCCTGATCGCGCTCGCCGCCGTGGCCGCGGTCATGCTGCCCACCGGCCTGGCGATGCACCACGCCTTCACCAACTCCGGCCTGGCCGCCTGCCTGGCCGAACAAGGCACCGCCCAGACCGTCACCGCCACTGCCCGGGACTGCAGCACCCTGAGCCAGCAGTTCCAGGACCAGTACAGGTCGATGACGTTCATCGCGATCCTGTTCGTGATCCTGCCGGTGTTCGTCGGAATCTTCTACGGCGCCCCGCTGGTCGCCCGCGAGGTCGAAGCGGCCACCCACCGCCTGGTGTGGACCCAGGGCGTGAGCCGCAGACACTGGGCGCTGGTGAAATTCGGCCTGCTCGGCGCCGTCACCCTGGTGGTCGCCGCCGCCTACGCGCTCGGCGTGACCTGGTGGTTCGGGCCACTGGTGACCAACGGCGGCGGACGGCTCACCCCCATCTCCTTCGACGTCCAGGGCATCGCCCCGATCGGCTACACCCTGTTCGCCGTCGCCCTGGGCGTCTTCGCCGGCACCACGTGGAAAAAGGTCCTGCCCGCGATGGGTGTCACCGTCGCCGGCTTCGCCGTCATCAGGGTGCTGATCGAAACCTTCGCCAGGCCCCACTACCTCAGCCCACTGACCGCGCGCCTGCCCATCGACAGCAGCGAGCAGCTCAACAATGCCTCCGGCGCCTGGATCTACAGCAATGGGATCATCAACGGCACCGGCAAACTCGTCCTGCCGAACACCACCATCCAGTGCGGCGGACCCGGCGGAAACTCGTCGGTCAGCGGGGCCATCCCGTCCGGCACCGATCCCTGCGACGGCGGGTTGCTGTCCCGCGGACTGGGCCCCGGACCGTTCTCCAACTCGATGCAATACCAACCCGTCAGCAGGTTCTGGGAGTTCCAGGGCATCGAAACAGGCATCTTCCTCGCCCTGACCGCGATCCTGCTCTACCTCGCCATCCGCCGCATCCGCCGCATCTCCTAACAACCCCGGCCCCGTCCGCCGGGCGACCCGGCCCCGCGGACGGGCGTTGCCCACTCTGCTGGCGGGACGGACCGGCCGGTCTGTATCCGCTGCGACGCCCGGACTCCCCAGTCAGACGACACGGGTTCGGTCCACGACCGGTTGGACCACCGGGTCCGGCGCTGTTGGATGTTCGTCGCGTGCGGCCACGCTGCGTTGCGGGGTGGTATCGGCGTGGCTGCGCTAAGGCATAGTGGTCGACGCCGTCGACGGTCGGCGTGATGCATGTCAACGCATGACGGCGTCGGTGATCGTACCGGTGATCCAGCGTTCCCATTGGGCCGGTGTCCATCCGCGCTCGACGGTCAGCAGTAGGTACACGTCGAGGCTGAGCAAGGCGAAGATGATGTCGGCGGCTTTTGCGACTGTCAGTCCTTGCCGTAGGCCGTGCTTGTCGGCCAGGTGCTGGGCCAACGTGTGGTGGGCGGTGAAGCGCTGCTGTTGGTTGACGTCCCACTGCGCGGTCATGTCCGGGTCGGCGCCGGCGGCGTCGCGGACGATCCGCATGATCGGCGCGACCCGTGCGAAGATGGCGCGGCTGCTGTGTATCCAGAGCGTCAGTGCCCGACGGGCGTCGGGCTCGGCGCGGAACTGCTGCATCCAGGGCCGGTCGAGCAGGGCTACGGGTTCGTCGTCGCCGACGGCGACGACATCGACGATCTCCTTGAGGACGGTCCGCTTGTTGCCGAAGTGGAAGTAGACGGTCTGGACGGCGACGCCGGCCTGGCCGGCGATCTGTTCCAGGGTGGTCACCGCGTAGCCCTGGCGTAGGAACAGGTCCAGCCCGGCATCGATGATCCGGCGTCGGGTGGCCCGGGCCTGCTCGCGCCGACGCTTGCCACGTTCGGGTCCGGCCTTGACATCCTCACCCATTCGCTAGATCCTACACTAGAGTTAACTCTAGCGAACCGTCCAGGCTTGGAGGATCGTCATGACCGCGCTCAGCGGATTCCACCACGTGAAGCTGCCGGTGACCGACGTGGCGCGCAGCGGCGAGTGGTATCGGCGGGTGCTCGGCTTCGAGCTGGACCTGGAGTTCGTCGAGGACGGCGTGCTGATGGGGCTGGCGCTCCGCGATCCGGGCGGCACCGTGCGCCTGGCCGTTCGCCACGACCCGACCCGGGCGGCCGCGCTCGCCGGGTTCGACCCGATCGCCCTCGGGGTCCCCGACCGCAACGACCTCGAAGGTTGGCAACAGCGGCTCGACGGCCTCGGGCAACCACACGGCGGCATCGTCACGGGCCACCAGGGATGGGCGATCGTGGGTCTGCACGACCCGGACGGCATCGAGGTGCGCCTCTACACGCTGGCCAACCACAACTTAGGGAGCCCATCATGAGTTTCGACCCGCTCGGCTACGTCTTGACCCCGAACGACGGTCACCACGTCTGGTTCCTCGACACCCGGATGAGCGTGAAGGCCGGTGGCGAGCAGACCGGAGGTGCCTTCACCTTCCTCGAATGGGCCGCACCAGCCGGCTTCGCCCCGCCGCGGCACGTGCACCACCAGGAACACGAGGCGTTCTACCTGCTCGACGGCGAAATCATCGTCGAATGCGGTGACCGCCGGTGGACCGCCGGCCCCGGTGATTTCGTGTTCCTGCCCCGCGGCATCGCGCACTCCTTTGTGGTCTCACAGGGCCCGGTCCGCGGGCTGCAGGTCACCTCGCCAGCCGGGTTCGAGCGGTTCATCGACGAACTGGGCCGGCCCGCGCAACATCTCGGCCTACCCGAGCCGTCGCAGCCCGACGTTCCCCGGTTGATTGCGGCCGGCAAACGCTACGGCGCCGACGTCGTCGGACCACCCGCCGCCCTCGACGCCCCGCAACCACATACTCCTGACGAGCCCGCCGATCAGCACGCGGTCACGACCACGCCATGACCGCCGATTGACCCGACCCGTACCCGGTATCCCGAACGGCGGAGTCGCCCGGACCACTCGGCAGCTCTTCCCGCCCGGCCGCAAGCAGCCCGGGTTCCACGCCAGGTTTTGCGTTGGGTGGAACTTCTCATCGCCCCACCGGTCGTCCACGCACGCCGACCGGTCACATGCGCAACGCTGTCCGCGACACAACGCCAGGTCAGATCCGTTTCGATGAGCGGCAGCTTCGGACACACCAGCGATGCCGAAGCCGCACCGGCGAAGCCCGAACGCCCGACGGCGGCATCGCCGCCACGCTCATGATGGAGACCCGATGACCAGGTCACGCACCTCCACCGCGGACCCATCCTCCGTGCCAGCCTCCGCGAGCAACCCGTGGTCCGCGGCGGGACTGTGGAGTATCGCCGGAGCCGTCATCACGACGGTGGGCGCCACCGCGTCCGCCGCCATCCACTCGTCCGTTCCACCGGCCGACCTCAGCTACCCGTAAACGCCACCGTCTTCCGGCTCACCGAGGTGCTCTGGACCGTCACGCATGTGCTGATGTTCATCGGTGCCGTGGGCCTGACCCGCTCCGGGCTGCTGGGTACATCACGGCTCGGCCGGGTCGGAGGGTGGATCGCTGTGGCCGGGATGGCGTTGATCGTGCCGAGCGAACTCGGTTCGCGTTCTTCACCACCGCCGCGGACAACTCGACCCCTTCCGCGGTGTTGGGCACCGCGATCGGGTTGTCCGTGGTGATCGCCGGCCCCGGATTCGTCCTGTCCGGCGTCGCCGCGCTCCGGGCCGGCCATTGAAGCGGACGGGGCCGCTACACGCCGCTGCTGTGTGGCCTGTTCATCTTCGTCGTCCTGCTCCCGGCCCAGATCATCCGGCCGTCGGCCCATTTGTGGCCGGTCGCCGGGTGGAGCGCCTGCTTCGTCCTGCTCGGGCTCGGCCTCTACCGACAGCACCCGCCACGCGGCACCGCTACGCCACCGGGAGATATCCGATAACCACGCGCCAGCCTTCGTCGCCCTGGGTCTCTTCGAGCTGCGCGGCTTCGTCGAACTTTCTCGGGATCGGCGGGATCGATTCATCCGACCTGGCGGGCGGAAGGCGCACAAGCCGCCGCGCACCGCGACCTACGCGCGTACAACCGGGTATGACACGTCGGCCATGCCGTGCTCGGCGAGCAGCCGGTCGTGGATCCGCTAGCCGGCCCGGGGCAGGTCGGTCGTCGCGGCCAGTGCCGTAACCACGTCGAGCAGGTTGTGTAGGGCGGGTTTGTTCGTGTCGGGACGCCACGCGGCGACGGTGTCGGCGTAGTCGTCGGTGAGGGGTACGAACGTCACGCCGGTGCGGCGCAGGCTGCGTGCTGATGCGGCGAGCCGGGTGACGCCGACACCGGCGGCGACCAGTCCGAGCAGGTTCGGCACGCTGCTGGCCCGCTGGACCACGTTCGGCTCGAACCCGGCGTGGTCGAAGTCCTGGTCGTATCTGCGGTGCCAGGGCGGCCAGGAGGTGCGCGGTGTGAGCACCCATGGTTCGTCGGCGAGGTCGCGCAGCCGCAGCTCGGTCCGGGTGGCGAGCGGGTGGCCCTCGGGTAGGACGGCGCAGACCGGTTCGGTGACCAGCGTCTTGGTGGCGAGGTCGTCGACGAGGGGTGGCCGGGTGAACGCCGCGTCGTAGCGCCCGTCACGCAGGCCGGCCACGAGTTCGCTGATGCTCACGTCGTCGGTGGTCAGCTCGACCTCGGGGAACCGTTCCCGGAAGGCCCGCACGACCGGCGGGAGCATGTAGTTGGCGGTGGAGCTGAGGAAGGCGAGGTTGAGCCGGCCGATCTCGCCGCGTGCCGCGCGTCCGAGGACGGCCACGGCTTCGTCGGCCCGGTCCAGGACCGCGCGTGCCTCGGGCAGGAACATGCGGCCGATCTCGGTCAACCGGGTGCCGCGGGTGTCGCGGTCCAGCAGCCGCACGCCGAGGACCCGTTCCAGCACGGTGACCTGTTGCGACAGTGACTGCTGGGCGATGTGCAGAGCGTCGGCAGCGCGGGTGAAGCTGAGATGTTCAGCCACCGCCACGAAGTACCGCAGTTGGCGCAGCTCCGGGGTCACAGGTTCTGACTGTAGCCGCTGCAGGAAACGGGTGTTGGCCGGCCGCGAGGTGACTGACCAAGATTGGAACGCGGGGCCGGGCCAGGATGAACTACCTACCATCAAGGAGTTGTACCGAATGTCGGAACGGGAACGCGGGTGGCTGATCACCGGCTGCTCGGCGGGGTTCGGCCGGCACCTCGCCCTGGCGGCGCTGGCGGCCGGGGACCGGGTCATGGCCACCGCCCGCCGCGCCGAACAACTCACCGACCTCGTTGCCGCCGGTGGTGACCGGGCGCGCGGCACCACTTTGGATGTCACCGACACCGCGACGATCGAGGAGGCGGTGGCGGCCACCATCGACGCGTTCGGCCGGATCGACGTGGTGGTCAACAATGCCGGGCACGGCTCGGTCGGGGCGGTGGAGGAACTGGCCATGCCGGACCTGCGCGCACTGATGGACGTCATGTTCTTCGGCGCGGTCGCGGTGACCAAGGCGGCGCTGCCGCACCTGCGCCAGCAGGGCAGCGGGGCGATCGTGCAGATCAGCTCGATGGGCGGTCAGCTCAGCATGCCTGGCTTCGGCGCCTACTGCGCGGCGAAGTTCGCCCTGGAAGGGCTGTCGGAGGCGCTGGCCGCCGAGGTCGCGCCGTTCGGCGTGCGCGTCCTGATCGTCGAGCCCGGCGCGTTCCGCACCGAGTTCGGCGGACATCGCATGCACCGCTCCCCAACCATCGAGGCATACCAGGTCTCGACCGGCCAGACCAGAACGGCCGTGGACAGCATGGACGGCAGCCAACCTGGTGACCCGGCCAAGGCCGCCCAGGCGATCCTGGAGGCACTCGACAGCAACGACCCGCCGCTGCGCCTGGCCCTCGGAAACGATGCGGTCGACAACATCCGCGGCCACCACAAGCAACTCCGCACCGACCTGGACCGGTGGGAGAAACTGAGCAGGTCGACCGACCTCAACTGAGGCAAGCGGTCCGAGGTGCCGCCGATACTTCGGATGCGCGATGACGCTCGCATCATGGAGTGTTGGTCGGGCCGATCGCCTTGGCGGGTTCGCTGATGCGTGCCTCCAGATCGGCGATGCGGCGGTCCTGGAACCGCAGGTTCGAGCGGGCGGCCTTGAGCCGCTCGTCGAGGATGCGGTTGTCCGCGGTGAGCTGGCGGACCCGCTGTATGAGCGTGGTGTTCTCGGTGGTGATCCGCTGGACGGCCACCGGCGGCCGTAGCCAAGGAGACCGCGGCTCTGGCGGTGGCGTCGTCGGGGGCGCCCTCGGCCAGCAGCCGTCACTGTTCGCGCTTGCGCCGGCAGTAGAGCAGGTCCGCGCCGGACGGTACGAACTTGTCGCAGTTGTGGGTCCGTGCGACCGGTCGTCGCGCCGGTCGACCAGCCGTACGCGCTCAGCAAGCATCGGCCGGGCGCCCCCGGGAGCTCGTCGTGACGCGTAACGAGCGGATCGCGGCATGAGCGAATGCCCAGCTCACCCGCAGGTACCGCGTACCGGCGGGTGAGCTGACGACCTACCGGCCCGGCAAGGTCGGCGCGTAGGTCAGCCCGCGCCGGACCCAGGTGGCCAGGTCGGAACGCGTGGCGCGGGCCTGCTCGGCCACTGTGATCCAGCCCCGCAAGGGACCGGCCGTGCATCACCATCGCGGCGGCACCGGTTCGGCGAACATTGCCTCGTGCTCGGCCCGGACGACCCGCACCATGAGGCCTCCGCCGTTGAGTGCGACGACGGCGATGTGGCCGTGCACCAACCAGGCGAGCCCGCCGAACATCCGCTTCTCGACCACGCCCGACTGGTCGGCGATGATCTCCCGCACCCGACCGGCCAGTTCCTCATCGAATGCCATCACCGACCTGCCGGCGTTGGAACTCCTCGAACGGCAGGCGGTCGAAGATGAACCGGTTGTAGACGATCTTTCCGTCCCGCACCGTGACACACTCCGCCGCCGGTGCGCTCTTGGCCGGGACCGTTTCGGTGTCGTACATGAGCATCGCCGTCTTCTCGTCCCCGAACGCGGCGATCATCTGCGCGCGGATCAGAAACTGCTCCGCGAAGGGCCCTATAAATTCGCGGTAGGCCTGGATGCCGGTGAGCCGCCCGGGTGGCGCGTCAAGCACAACGTCGTCCGCGATGAAGGCCATCGCCGCCTCAAGGTCCTTGCTCGTCCACGCGCGGTGGTGGGCCAAAGCGATCTGCAATGCTGGGCTGGTCATGATCTCTCCTTCCGGTGTCGCCCGTTACGACACCGACGACCCGAGAAACGGAACGGCTGTGACGCAGCTCACGTTCGAGGATTTGGTAGCGGAGCACCGGCGCGAGTTGCTGGTGCACTGCTACCGCCTGCTGGGCTCGGTCACCGATGCCGAGGACGTGCTGCAGGAGGCGCTGCTGGCAGCCTGGCGCGGCCTGGACGGATTCGAGGGCCGCGCGTCACTGCGGTCCTGGCTGTACCGGATCGCCACCAACCGCTGCCTCAACGCGCTGCGCACTCGGGGTCGACGGATCCCGCCCGAGCCCCAGCCGCCGTTCCAGCCGCCGGAGCCCAGCCGCCGCGGTCACGTGACCTGGCTGCAGCCCTATCCCGACGCACTCCTGGAGCACGTGCCCGACACCGATCCAAGCCCCGAGGCCCGCTACACCGCCCGGGAGGCGATCGAGCTCGCGTTCATCGCAGCGCTGCAGCGACTCACGCCCCGGCAGGCCGCCGTACTGGTGCTCTGCGACGTGCTCGGGTACCCGCTCGGTGAGGTCGCATCGATGCTGGACACCACACCGACCGCCATCAAGGGTCTGCTGCAGCGGGCGCGCGGCGCGATCGAACGGCACCGCGACGCCGGGACGCCACCGGCGGCCGGATCGGCGAGGGAACGCCAGGTGGTCAAACACTTCGCCGAAGCCTTCGCCGGTGACGACTTCGACACCCTGGTCAGTATGCTCACCGATGAGGCATGGCTGGCCATGCCGCCCGCCCCGCACGAGTACCACGGCGTGGCGGCGATCATCTCGTTCCTGCGGACCAGTGCCGCCTGGCGAGCCGGTCAGGGGCTGCGTATGCGGCTGCGCCCCACCCGCATGAACGGGCAACCCGCGTTCGTCAGCCATCTCGTCGGCGACGCCACCCAGCGACCCGGCGGGCTAATGGTGCTCACGCTGGCCGGCGCCCGCCTCCGCGGCATGACCCTGTTCCTCCACGACATCTGAGCCAGCCCGGCGCCCTGGCGGCTGTTCGACGGCCACGCCTGCCGTATTGCACAAGATCCGAAACTCGAACCGGCCGCGACGGTGCCGGTTGACGACACAGTGCGGATGCTGAGGCCGGTTGTTGCGGGTTGAGCGTGTGAGCCGGATCCTCCTTGACACAAAGGACTCCAAGTTGTTTGCGTGATCAGAAAAATTGCGTGGCACGCAAGTACGTGTACGATGGGTGTGTGACCCCGGGACTGCGTGAACGCAAGAAGCTGGCGACCCGCCAGGCTCTCGGCTTTGCCGCGCTGCGCCTGGCGGTCGAACGGGGGCTCGACGACATCCTGGTCGAGGACATCGCGACCGCGGCCGGGGTGTCGCCCCGCACATTCAACAACTACTTCGCCAGCAAATACGAGGCGATCTGCGCGCTGGCGGTCGACCGCGCCCGGCGGGTCGGGGACGCGCTGCGCGAGCGGCCGGCCGACGAACCGCTGTGGGACGCGATCAGCGCCGCGGTGCTGGAGCAGTACGCCGGGGCCGAGGGCGGGGGCGTTCCCGACAAGCAGTGGACGGCGGGCGTACGCCTCGTCACGGGCACTCCCGCGCTGCTCGGCGAGTACCTCAAGGCCAGCGCGGTCATGCGGGAGGCGCTGGCCGAGGCGATCGCCGAGCGGCTCGATGTCGACGCCGGACGCGACATGTTCCCCGAGATCGTGGCCGGCGCCGTCACGGCCGCCTACGAGGTGGCCACCGACCACTGGCTCAACGCCGACCCCCCCACCGCGCTGGTGCCGCTGGTCCAGCAGGCGCTGCGCCACTTGGCCGACGGCCTGCCCCTCCCCGGCTGACCCAGCCACCTCTCCCGCACTCGCCGACCCACCCCTCACGGAGGACCCATGTCGCGTCGCTATGCCCTGCTGTGCGGTGCCCTCGCCGGACCGCTGTTCATGCTCGCCCTGCTCATCGAAGGCGCGACCCGAGCCGGCTACAACCCGATCCGTCACTACGGCAGCTCCCTCGAGATCGGCCCGCTCGGCTGGACCCAACACGCCAACTTCCTGCTGGCCGGCCTGTTGATGCTCGTCTTCGCCATCGGCCTGCCCGCGGCACTGCGAGCACGGGGCAGGCGCTCGATCTGGGGGCCGCTGCTGATCGCGGTATGGGGGCTCGGACTGATCGGGGCCGGCCTGTTCACCGACGACCCGGTCAGCGGCTACCCACCCGGCACACCAGAGCAGATCACCGTACCCACAACGCACGGCGACCTGCACAGCAAGGTGTCGCTCCTCGGATTCGTCGGGTTGACCGCCGCGTTCTTCGTGTTCGCCCGACGCTTCACCGGCTGGGGCGAACGGAGATGGGCGACCTATTCGACGGCCAGCGGCGTGCTGTTCCCGGCAGGATTCGTCCTCCTCGTCGCGGCCGTCTCACAGACGAAGGGACTGGTCGACGTCGGCGGGCTGATCCAACGCCTCACGGTCACGGTGGGCTGGGCGTGGCTGACGCTCCTCGCGGTCCACCTGCTCCGGACCGCGCCCGACTGACCACGCACGCGGCCCGAGCCGGACCCATCGGCTCGGGTCACTCCCGTCACGGTGCCGCGCGCTCCCGCTAGTGTCCTGACTCTGAGGTTCATTGATTATGTGTTGTGTGATGTATACCGAAGGCCGAGTTGGTGTGGACCGAGGAAGAGCGCGCGAGGTCGGTGCGGTGGTCGCGGCGGGCGAAGTCTTCTCATGCCCTGGCGTTGCGTTGTCGGATCGTGTTGTGTGTGCGCAGACTGGGGCGACCAATAGTCAGGTGGCGGCGGTTCAACCTCAAGTCACACTAGGCCGACGCGTTCAAGCAGTCGACCGATCCGATATTCATGGAGAAGTTCGTCGA
>JBBWZQ010000260.1:0-2640 GCA_039649115.1 Micromonosporaceae bacterium
GTCAGCTCCCGGCCCACGTCGAGCTTGACGTCCGCGTCGCTCATCAGCAGCGCCTGCGCGTCCGTGTTGATCGCGATGAACTCGACGCCCTTGAGGCCGACCTCGATCATGCGGTTGACCGCGTTGACGCCGCCGCCGCCGATGCCGACCACCTTGATGACCGCGAGATAGTTGTGCGGAGGTGTCATCAGGCCGCCACCTCCTGCGTACCCGAACGGCTCATGCCCGCATCCCTCCGAACCCTCATCCTCTACTAGAGGCTTAGAGTTATGTCAACTACGTCCTCGTGGCAACGTTAGCGGCGCTCCGTCGTGAACCAAGGACCACGACCGGCGTGTCGCGCGCCGGTCTCACTCTCCACAGTGGAGCGACGCTGCCTCCAGCCGTGCTCGCCTCCGCCAAAGACCGGCTCCGGCTGCGTTCCCGGCTGTGCCTGCCTTCAGCCGTGCTCGCCTCCGCCACAACCCGGCTCCGGCTGCGTTCCCGGCTATCGGACCGTTACCACGTCCGGGGCGCTGACGTCGATGACCTTGCCCGGTCGGGACAGCAGCGAGGTCGCCACCCTGGCCTTGGTCTCGTTCTGGCTGGCGTCACCCCAGATGACCTGGCGCGCTCCGGCCAGCTCCAGCCGGATCCTGGTCGGCGCCGTGGCGACCAGCGTCACCAACTGGTCGCGCAGCACCCCGGTCAGCGACGCGAGCACCCGCAGCGCGGCGACCGTCGTCGGGTCGTCCGGGCCGGGCGCGGTGAGCTGGACGACCGGCAGCGCGCCGCGCGCGGGTACCGTCGCGAACACGACCGCGGCCGCGTCGATCAGGTCGTACCGCTTGTCCGGCCGGCGCAGCACCGCGACCGGTACCCGCTCGGCGACCGCGATGACCACAGTGGACGGCCAGTCCCGGGTGACCGTCGCGACGCGTACCGGTGCCAGCGTCCGTACCCGGGCGGCGACCGCGCGCAGGTCGATCGAGGCCAGCGCGGCACCGGCCGGTACCCGCGCCGCGGCGCGCACCTGATCGGCGGTCACCAGGGAGTTGCCCCGTACCGCCACCGCGCGCACGCCGAGCAGCGAAGTGCCGTACACCACCCAGCCGACGAGCGCGGCCAGGGCGAGTGCCACGAGAGCGGCCAGCCAGGGCGCGGCCGCCCGCATCCGGCGGTGCCGGGCACGCTGGTTGAACCGCCGGACCGAGGCGGGGACGGCGTCGGCCGGTGCGCGCACCAGCCGCCAGCGCCGGTACACCCGCTCGGTCGGGATCATCCGGGGGCGGTCGCCGTCGACTCGTCGAGCAGCGCGTGGCGCGGCCGGTACCCGCGCGGCGGACCGGCCCGCTCGGCCAGCGCGGCGAGCAGCTCGTCGCCCATCAGCGAGATCGGCGGCGCGCCCATGGTCACCACCACGTCGCCCTGGCCCGCCCGGGCGGCCACCTCGGCGGGGGCGGCGTCCCAGTCGGGCACGAAGACCTTCGCCTGCACGGGCAGGTCGACCGCGGTGGTCAGCGCGGCGCCGCCCTCGCCCGGCTCGCGCACCTCCCCCGGCCCGAAGACCTCCAGCACGATCACCTCGTCGGCCAGCGCCAGGGCGGTCGCGATCTCGGCCTGCAGGTCGCGCGTGCGGTACACCCGGTACGGCTGGAAGACCACGATCAGCCGGCCGTCGCCGGCGACGTCGCGCAGCGTCGTCAGCGCGGCGGTCATCGACGTCGGGTGGTACGCGTACTCGTCGTAGACGCGCACCCCGTCGACCGTGCCCTTGAGCTCGAAACGGCGCCGCACCCCGGGGAACGAGGCGAGCGCCTCCACGATCGAGGCGGCCGGCAGGCCCAGGCGCAGCGCGGTCAGTACGGCCGCCGCGGAGTTGAGCCCGATGTGCCGGCCCGGTACGGGCAGCGCGACCTCGCCGAGCGGCTGACCGTCCACGGTGGCCAGATAGCGGACGCCGCTGGCCGAGGAGACCAGCTCGGTCAGCCGCAGGTCCGCGTCGGGTGCCTCGCCGTAGGTGTACACGGTCAGCCCGGCCTCCTGCGCGCGCTGCGCCAGCCGCCGGGTGCCCGGGTCGTCCGCGCAGGTGACCACGAAGCCGCCCGGCTGCACGCACCGGGCGAACTCCAGGAACGCGTCGGCGAGACCCGCCAGGTCGCCGTAGGTGTTGAGGTGATCCGCGTCGATGTTGGTGACGATCGCCACGTACGGGCGGTACAGCAGGAACGACCGGTCGCTCTCGTCGGCCTCCACGACGAAGTACTCGCCGCTGCCGTGGTGGGCGTTGGAGCCCGCCTCGGAGATCTCGCCGCCGATGACGAACGACGGGTCCAGGCCGGCGTGCTGCAGGATCAGCGTGGCCATCGACGTGGTGGTGGTCTTGCCGTGGGTACCGGCGATCGCCACGGCGCGCCGGCCCACCATGGTCGCGGCCAGCGCCTCGGCCCGGTGCAGCACCCGCAACCCGCGCCGGCGCGCCTCCACCAGCTCCAGGTGGTCCTGCGGGATCGCGCTGGAATACACCACGGTGTCCACACCGTCCAGATTGGACGGTTCGTGCGTCATGTGGATGGTGGCGCCGAGGGCGCGCAGCCCGTGCAGCGCGGGCCAGTCGCGCAGCTCGCTGCCGGAGACCGGGATGCCGCGGGTCAGCAGCAG
>JBBWZQ010000123.1:0-6269 GCA_039649115.1 Micromonosporaceae bacterium
GGCGCCGGGCAAGGGACGCGAGCAGCGAGGTCAAGGGGCTCCTCCGGCGGTTGCCATGGGGCGGACGGCGATGGCGGCACCCAGGTCATGCGGCCCGGAACAGCGGTCTACGGGATTCGGCGGACAGGCGAACGGATCAAGGATCGCGAACCTGGAGTGATGGCACCTGTACGCAGGTCGAGGTTACGCACATCGCGCCTCAAAGGACATCGTACTCATGTTCGAGCCCTACCATCACCCCTCCGCACCCTCTTGCGGCAGCCGGGCCGCCGTGATCAAGCGGCAGCGGTCGCGTCGACCAGGGTGCTGCCAGTTGGTACCAGTCTGGCAGCAACGGTGGCCGGGGAGGCCGCCGTGCTGCTAGTTTGGCAGCAATTAGCAGGAAGGCTGGCCCGTGCGGATGCCCGACCGCCCACCGACGCTCATCCGCCTGATCGCGGACGTGGCGGGACAGGGCACGGCCGGCGGAGCCGACGCCGCCGGTACCCGGCTCACAAGCCTGCTCCTGGCTCCCGGCGAGCCGGACGGCTACCTGCACTGGGACGAGCTGCGCACCCGTACCCCGCCGGACGGGCTGCGGCCGGAGGAGTGGTGGTTCGCGGTCAAGATGCGCCGCACCGCCGCCCGCCGGGAGACCGGCCTGGTCGACCCGTACGGGCAGCCGTTCGTGTACACGCTGCCCGACCAGGTGCTGCGGGAGATCGAGTTCGTCGCGTCCACGGCCAGCGGCCAGATCGCGCTGAGCGAGGAGGTGACCAACCCGGCCACCCGCGACCGGTACCTGGTCAACTCCCTGATCGAGGAGTCGATCAGGTCCAGCCAGCTGGAGGGCGCGGCCACCACCCGGGTCGTGGCGAAGGAGATGATCCGCTCCGGCCGGCCGCCGCGGGACCGCTCGGAACGGATGATCGCGAACAACTTCGCCGCCATGCGGCACATCGGCGAGCTGCGCCGCGAGCCGCTCACCCCGGACCTGATCCGCGAGCTGCACCGCGTCGTCACCGCCGGTACCCTCGACGAGCCCGACGCGGCGGGGCGGTTCCAGCAGCCGGACGAGCCGCGGGTCGGGGTCTACAGCGGGCTGGACGAGCCGCTGTACCAGCCGCCGCCGGCCCGGCTGCTGCCCGAGCGGATCGACCGGCTGTGCGCGTTCGCCAACGCGCCGAGCGACAGCGGGCCGGCGTACCTGCCGCCGGTCCTGCGCGCGATCGCGCTGCACTTCCTGCTCGGGTACGAGCACCCGTTCGTGGACGGCAACGGCCGCACCGCCCGGGCCCTCTTCTACTGGTCCATGCTGCGCGACGGCTACTGGCTGACCGAGTTCCTGTCCATCTCCCGCATCCTGCGCCGCGCGCCGGGCCGGTACGCCCGCGCCTACCTGCACACCGAGACCGACGACAACGACCTGACCTACTTCTTCCTGCACCAGCTCGGCGTGCTGCACGAGGCGATCGACGGGCTCGTCGTCTACCTCGAACGCAAGATGCACGAGGTCCGGACCATGCGGGAACGGCTGGACCCGATCGACGCCGAGCTCAACCACCGCCAGCTCGCGCTGCTGCGCCACGCGCTGCGCCACGCCGGCGCCCAGTACACCGTGGAGTCGCACCGCGGTGCGCACCGGGTCGTCACGGAGACCGCGCGGCAGGACCTGGCCGCCCTGGCCGAGCTGGGGCTGTTGCGCCGGCGGAAGATCGGCAAGCGCTTTGTCTTCGGCACCGTCGCCGACATCGCCAGACGGCTCGAGGACCTGCGAGCGGGTAACGTGGGCGGTCGTGACGACCTCCCCGAAGACTGAGGCCCCGACGGCCAAGCGGATCCCACACGAGCGCGTCCACCACGGCGACGTGGTCATCGACGAGTACGCGTGGCTGGCCGACAAGGAAGACCCGGACACGATCGGGTACCTCAAGGCGGAGAACGCGTACACCGAGGTCGCCACGGCGCATCTCGCCGGGCTGCGGGACACCGCGTTCCAGGAGATCAAGTCGCGCACCCAGGAGACCGACCTGACGGTACCGGCGCGCAAGGGCGGGTTCTGGTACTACGCGCGCACGGTCGAGGGCCAGCAGTACGGGATCCAGTGCCGCCGGGCGGTGGCCGAGGGCGAGGTGGACCCACCCGCGACCGGCGACGGTGCGCCGCTGCCGGGCGAGGAGGTGCTGCTCGACGGCAACGAACTGGCCACCGGGCACAAGTTCCTCGCGCTGGGCACCGTCGACGTCAGCCCGGACGGGCGCTGGCTCGCGTACTCCACGGACTTCGCCGGGGACGAGCGGTTCACGCTGCGGGTCAAGGACCTGCGGACCGGCGAGGTGCTCGCGGACACCATCCCGGACACGTTCTACGGCTCGGCCTGGTCCGCCGACGCGTCGACGCTGTTCTACGTCACCGTCGACGAGGCCTGGCGGCCGCACCGGGTGTGGCGGCACGTGATCGGCACGGCGCCCGAGTCCGACGAGGTGGTGCACGAGGAGGCCGACGAGCGTTTCTGGGTGGGCGTGGAGCTGACCCGCTCGGAGCGGTACGTGCTGATCGACCTGAGCAGCAAGCTCACCTCCGAGGTCTGGTTCATCCCCGCGGACCAGCCGCTGTCCGCACCCCGCGTGGTCGCGCCCAGGCGGCAGGGCGTGGAGTACTCCGTCGAGCATCACGGCGACCGGTTCCTCGTCCTGCACAACCACGAGGCCAAGGACTTCGCGCTGGGGTACACGCCGGTCGACGCGCCCGGCGAGTGGCACCCGCTGGTGGACCACTGCGCGGGTACCCGGCTGCTGCAGGTCGACGCGTTCGACGCGTACCTCGTGCTGGCGCTGCGCCAGGACGGGCTGACCGGGCTGCGGGTGATGCCGCGCTCCGGCGGCGACCCTTATGACATCGCGTTTCCCGAGCCGCTGTACACCGTCGGACCGGACGCCAACCCGGAGTACGACACGACGACGTTCCGGCTGCACTACTCGTCGCTGGTGGCACCGGAATCGATCTACGACTGCGACCTGCGCACCGGCGCGCTGACGCTGCGCAAGCGCAAGCCGGTCCTCGGCGGGTACGACCCGGAGCGGTACGAGCAGCACCGCGAATGGGCGGTGGCCGACGACGGCACCCGGGTGCCCATCTCCCTGGTGTGCCGCACCGGTACGCCGCGCGACGGCACGGCACCCTGCGTGCTGTACGGGTACGGGTCCTACGAGGCGTCGATGGACCCGTGGTTCTCCGTCCCCCGGCTGTCCCTTGTGGACCGTGGGGTGGTGTTCGCGATCGCGCACGTGCGCGGCGGTGGCGAGATGGGCCGCGCCTGGTATGACAGCGGCAAGCTGCTGGCCAAGAAGAACACCTTCACCGACTTCGTGGCCTGCGCGCGGCACCTGGCGAAGGAGGGCTGGACGTCGCCGGGGCGGCTGGTGGCGCGCGGCGGCTCGGCCGGCGGGCTGCTGATGGGTGCCATCGCCAACCTCGCACCGGACGCCTTCGCCGGTATCGTGGCCCAGGTCCCGTTCGTGGACGCGCTCAACACGATCCTGGATCCGTCCCTGCCGCTGACCGTCACCGAGTGGGAGGAGTGGGGCAACCCGCTGGCAGACCCCGAGGTGTACGCGTACATGAAGTCGTACACGCCGTACGAGAATGTCTCCACTGTGGACTATCCCGCGATCCTCGCGGTCACCAGCCTGAACGACACCCGGGTGCTCTACCACGAGCCGGCGAAGTGGGTGGCCCGGCTGCGCGCCGTGGCGCCGGGCACCGACGTGTTGCTCAAGACCGAGATGGGCGCCGGCCACGCCGGGCCGTCCGGCCGGTACGACGCGTGGAAGGAAGATGCGTTCGTGACCGCCTGGGTGCTGGACCGGTTCGGGCTGGCGACCGCCTGACCATTCTCAGCCGGCCCCGTCCAGCAGTTCGTACTGGGGGTTGGCGATGGCGGGCGCACCCTCGTGCCGGCCCACCATGCCACGTACCCGCACCCGCTGGCCCGGTCCGATCCCGGGGATGTGGGTACGGCCGTAGAAGCGCAGCAGCACGGTACCGGCACCGTCGGCCAGCTCACACTCGAGGACCTGGCTGTTGCTGACCGGCTGCACCCGTACCGATGTGATGACGCCCTCGGTCTCCTCGCGCTCGCGCCGGCGCAGCCCGGTGACCGGTGTCGGCGGCTTGTCCGCGCCGTCCGGGCGGGCTGCGGGCGGCGGCGTGGGCACCCCGTCCGGCGCGCCGGGCCTGCCCGACGGCCGGACCTCCTGCAACCGGCGGATGGCCGCGTCCACGTCGAACGGGATGATGGTCGCGACGGCGTGCGGTATCCGGCTGATCGCCGCCGCGACCCGGTCGGCGTGGTGCGCGTGCAGCAGCCAGCCGGTCGCGCCGTACGCCCGGCGGGGCAGCACCACGGTGACCTCGGTACGCCCCCCGGCCACCAACGCGGCGGTCAGTTCGACGGCCGCCCGGCGCAGCCGGCGATCGGGACACTCACGCAACTGCAGCGGGATGTCCCCGCGCTGGATCTCCCGCCACCGCCGGGCCAGCCGGTCCGCGTGCGCGCTGTCGATGACGAAATGCACCGCGGTCAGCGTGTTCGGGCGCAGGATGCGCGCGTACCGCAGGGCCCGCAGCACGGCGAGGTCGAGATCGTCGACGAGCACGACGGCGGCGTGCCGGGCCGGGTTGGGGCTGGTGTCGATGATCGGCGCGAACCTGGCCAGCGCCGCCTCCTCCTCCCGGTACCGCTTGTTGAGCCGGATCAGCAGGACCACGAACAGCGGGAAGATCACGACGACCAGCCAGGCGCCCTCGGTGAACTTCACCACCGCGAAGATCAGCACCACCAGCGCGGACATGGCTCCCGCGGTGGCGTTGACGACCATCCCGCGCCGCCAGCCGGGCGCGGGATGGGTGCGGTGGTAGCGGGCCATGCCGAAGCCGGCCATCGTGAAGCCGGTGAACACGCCGATGGCATAGAACGGCACCAGGGAGTTCACCTTGGCGTCGGTGGCCACCAGCAGCGCCACGCTGACGGCCGCGAGCACCAGGATGCCGTTGGAGAAGGCCAGCCGGTGCCCGCGCCGGGTGAGCTGGCGGGGCAGGAACGAGTCCTCGGCGACAAAGCTGGCCAGGTACGGGAAGCCGTTGAAGCTGGTGTTGGCGCCGGTGTAGAGGATCAGCGCGGAGGCCGCCTGTACCAGGAAATAGAGCACGTCCGGCACCGGGCCGTGGCCGACGACGATGCGGGCCTCCTGCGAGATGACCGACGGGTACCCGCTGCGGTACGGGGTCGCGTGGGTGGCGTGCGCCAGCCAGGACACGCCGGCGACCAGGCAGCCCAACGTGATCGCCATGGCCGCCAGCGCCTTGCGCGCGTTGCGCCCCTCGGGCGGGCGGAACGCGCCGACCCCGTTGGAGATGGCCTCCAGCCCGGTCAGCGACGAGCCGCCGTTGGCGAACGAGCGGGCCAGGGTGAGCGCGACCGCGAACGTGGTCAGCGTGGGCAGGTGGCGGACGGGCACGCTGCCCGGCAACCCGAGCGCTTGGTACCGGGGCAGGTTGCCCATCGCCTCGCGGACCAGCCCGGCGACGATCACGCCGCCCATGCACACGACGAAGAAGTACGTGGGGAAGGCGAAGATGCGGCCCGCCTCCCGGATGCCGCGCAGGTTGCCGTACGCCAGGACGGCCACCACCCCGACCGTGATCTCCAGGCTGTACGGGCCGAGCGCGGGGAACGCCGAGGCCACGGCGACGGTACCGGCCGCGGTCTGGATCGCGACCGTCACCACGTAGTCGATCAGCAGCGCCACCGCGGCGATCTGCGCGACCCGCGGGCCGAAGTTGTCCCTGGCCACCACGTACGACCCGCCGGCCCGGGTGTAGACCTGGACCACCTGGCGGTACGAGAGGGTCAGCAGGACCAGGATGGCCAGGATGACGCCGGTTATCGGCAGGACCAGCGTGAACGCCAGCAGCCCGAAGACGGGCAGCAGCTCGATGAGCATCTCCTCGGTGCCGTACGCGGAGGAGGAGATGCAGTCGGGTGCGAGCACTCCCAGCGCGAGCGCCCGGGACAGCCGTTCGGTACGCAGCCGCGCATTGGTCAACGGCGGGCCCAGCAGGCGCCGCTTGAGCCGGTACCGCAGACTCTCCGGCGGCACCGCGACCCCGGTCGACCCGACCGGATCGACCTCCGCGGGCGTCGGGCCGGTTCGTGCCGCCTGCTCCGCGACGCCATCGGGCACGCGCACCTCCACCGGCCGTACGTCCGCTCCCGCGTCCGTATCCCC
>JBBWZQ010000274.1:0-4965 GCA_039649115.1 Micromonosporaceae bacterium
GCCTGCTGGTGTCCTCGGTTGTCCTGATCGGCTCCCGGGCTCTGCGGTCCGATGCCGGACGGCTTGAGGCCGCGCCGGCCGCCGGTACGTCGTGACTGCCTTGTGGACGGAGATCAGACGGTGTCCAGCGCCGTGCTTCTGGCGTTCCGGCGAGCTCGACGGATACGGCGCTCCTCCCCGTCCGCGGCGGGATTGCCGCCGGTCCGCCAAACCAGGTAGCAGCCTGGTCGAGTTCCATGAGCCGTCGGTCCAGCTCAGGTTCCGATCACCTGACGGCCATTTGCCCGAGAGAAGATCGGCGCAGCTCCGGCGGCAGCTTCCTCACTAGCCTCCGCCGCGGTACCGGCGAGTCCAGCATCCGGTCCGGTTCGGGCCGCCGTCGGCGCCGTCACCACAACGGTCGCGTCGGTCATCCCGGTGTTCCTGGTCAGTGGCTTGGCCGTGCAGATTTGCGGTGAGCTGAAGCTGACGCCGACCATCCTCGGACTCGCCGTGTCTGTCTACTTTGGAGCGACTGCGCTCGGATCGCTGCCGGTGGGCAGGCTCGTCGAGCGCTTCGGCCCGGCCCGCACGGCCCGGATCGCTATCCTTCTGGCCGCGGACGCGATGCTGGCCATCGCACTGTCCGCGCGGTCGATGCCGGCGCTGCTGCTGATGCTCGCGGTCGCAGCGAGTGCCAACTCCCTTGGCCAGCTCGCCTCCAACGCATCACTGATGCGGTCGGTGCCGCGCCGCCGGCACGGGTTCGTCTTCGGTGCCAAACAGGCTGCCGTCCCGCTGGCGACCCTGCTGTCCGGAGTCGCCGTACCCGCAGTCGCGCTCACGGTCGGCTGGCGCTGGGGCTTCGCCGCCGGCGCGGTGTTCGCCGTAGCCGCGCTCGCGCTGGTACCCCCCGATCGGTTGCGCACCCGGCCGGTCCCGGTGGCCGGCCGGCGCGGTGAGCGTGCAGCGGCCGGCGCCGGCCTTCTTGCGCTCAGCGTCGGCGCCGGACTGGGCGCCGCCGCGGCGACGACAGTCGCGACGTTCCTGGTGGATTCGGCCGTGACACAGGGAATGAGCCAGGCCGGGGCTGGCCTCCTGCTGAGCCTCGGCGGCGCGATCTGCGTCTGCGCTCGGCTGGCCGTCGGCTGGCTCGCTGACCGATGGAGTCGCGGACACCTCTCCCTGGTCGCCGCGATGCTCGCACTCGGCGCGGCCGGCATCGCCCTGCTCGGCCTGCGCACGCCGGCCGCCTCGTTGCTGGGGGTCGCCGTCGGTACGGGTTGGGCTGGTGCTGGCCGGGGCTGCTGGCCTTTTCGGTGGCCCGGCTCCGACCGCAGGCGCCGGCCGCGGTCACGTCCATCACCCAGACCGGGGTGTACGCCGGGGCGTGCCTGGGTCCGCTCGGCGCCGGCCTGCTGGTGGTGCACGGCGGGTACCCCATGGTATGGAGCGTCTCGGCTTGCGTGATGGCACTCAGCGCTTGCTTCATGCTTCTCGGCAGTGAATTGACAACCGGGACGGATGGTGGGCCATGAGGAAGGCCGTTGCACCCAAGATCTGTCGCATCTGACCACACCCGACACCAGCAACCACGCGCAGTCGGTCGATGCATGCCGCGGCTACCTTCTCGACCGGCTCCGGCAGACCTGCCGCAACTGGGTCAGCGGCCTCAAGCTCCACTGGCACCAGCTCGCCCAACTGCAGCGGGCCGGTACCGGCGAGGCCCTACACGTGATGCTGACCGGCCGGCTGGTACCGGCCCGCACACGTAACGTCCTGGTAACCCGGTCACCGGTCGAGGTGCAGGCCGTCTCGATACTTCGGGCATGCGCCTCCGACGCCTTCGCCGTCGACGACTGCGGATCGCAGACCGTTCTCCATACGATGACGCGTTCTGGGGGCCGCCCGGCGTGGCCGCCGCGGCCCGTTCCCGGTTGGACGCCGGCGACGTGTACGACTGCGCGGACCTGGTGCCGTTGGTGCTGGCCTTGGCGCGGAAGACGCGCCCGTGATCGCTGTGTCAAGACCACTGGCGAGGTACGAGAAGCGCGGCGACGGGTTCATCTATCCGATCCGTACGGTGGGGAGCTCGGGATACGTCAGCTATGGCGATGCGGCGAACATCGTCTCGGCCCGGGCGGGCCGCCACGAGACCATCGAGGAGATGAGGAGCCTGTCCGTGCTCGTGGAGGGAGGCTGGTGCGAGTGGGCTTCGTGCGGCGGCTGGCCGGCCAGGCGGGCGGCGGCGATGCTGGCAATGTTGAGGCATTGCAGGATGTCCTGGTGGGACAGCGCAGGCCTCCCCACCCCGTCCCCGAAGCATCCGCCTTTTCTATGGACCGTTGGTCACCGCCCGGGTGGTCGTCCACCACGGCGACCGTTGATCACCGGCAATGCCGGCAGGCGTACCGTGGGCAAATGCCTGCGGGCGCCCGGCCGGCCGGGTCACCGGCCTGGTGTAATGGCGGCGTGAGTGGCATGGTCGAGGAGTCCAACCGCCGGATGCTGCGCGCCCGGGACGCGATGGACCGGGCGTACGCCGAGCCGCTGGACATCCCGGCGCTGGCCGGGATCGCGTACGTCTGTCCGGCGCATTTCATCCGCACGTTCCGGGCCACGTTCGGCGAGACGCCGCACCGGTACCTGCAGCGGCGACGGGTGGAGCGGGCGATGTTCCTGCTGCGCGAGAGCGACCGGAGCGTGACCGATGTCTGCCTCGCAGTCGGCTTCACCAGTCTGGGCACGTTCAGCCGGACGTTCCGGGACATCATCGGCGAGTCCCCGACGGCGTACCGGACGCGGGCCGTGCCGGCGGCCGCGCCGGGCTGCTTCACGATGGCCTATTCGCGCCCCGCATCAGTTTTGGAGAAGCACCGGGACGTCGACGTGGGCTAACGTGATGCCATGCTTAACAAGATCCGTATTTCCCATATTTTCGTCTTCGACCAGGACGAGGCGCTCGACTTCTACGTCGGGAAGCTGGGCTTGGCGGTGGCCGACGACGTGGACCTGGGCTTCATGCGTTGGCTGACCGTACGGGTACCGGGCGACGACCCCGACCGTGTCATCCTGCTGGAGAAGCCCGGGCCGCCGGCCATGGACGAGAAGACCGCGGAGCAGGTCCGCGAGCTGATCGCCAAGGGTGCGAGCGGGTTCTCGATCGGCTTCACCACCCAGGACGCGCGTAAGACGTATGACGAGCTCAAGGCCAAGGGCGTCGAGATGACGGACGGGCCAACCGAGCAGTCGTACGGCATTGACTTCGGTGCGCGAGACCCGTTCGGCAACCACTTCCGGGTGGCCCAGCCGCCCGCCGCATAACCCGCGGCGACCCAGGCCTCTCTGTGAGTTCGGCCTTGCCCGCCGCGGACCACAAGGCGCCGTATCACGCGGCTGCCGTCCAGGGTGCACCCCGGCCGCCTCATCGATTCTGCCCCCTGCCACCACGCCGGACACGGTAGCCGCAACCGCTGGGCCGGGCTGTCCCAGCCCACCGGCAACCGCCACCAGCCACCGTCCACGCCCGGTTGGGATCGAGGCTCGCCAGCGTCGCTGCACGGCGTTCGCAGTGGAACCGCCGGGTACGTGCGTTGCGAAGCTGGGTTCCTGGGCCGGTAGGGTTGCCGCGTGACGGATCTCGGTGACTTCGCCCGGCTGGTGCCTGCGGAGCGTGGGCTGTGCGTGGTGTCGACGCTGCGGGGTGACGGCACCATCCAGTCATCGGTGGTGAACGCAGGTGTGCTCGATCATCCGGTGACCGGCCGGTCGGTGGTCGGCCTGGTCGCGATCGGCGGCAGCCGCAAGCTGGCCAACCTGCGCCGCCGTCCACGCGCGACGATCGTGGTGCGGGCCGGTGGCCGGTGGGTGGCTGCCGAGGGTCCGGTGCGGCTGGTCGGGCCGGACGATCTGGAGCCGGGGGTGGACGCGGAAGGGGTCCGGTTGCTGCTGCGCGCGATATTCACCGCGGCCGGGGGTCCTCACGACGACTGGCCCACGTACGACCGGGTGATGGCGCAGGAGCGGCGAACCGCGGTGCTCATCGACCCGGACCGCGTGTACTCGAACGGCTGACCATCCACTCCAGATACCTGTGGACGGCCACGAGCGGCTCCGGCTCCGCCGCCACGGTCGGGATCGACATGTCCGGCTCGCACAACACCATTGAGGGTGGCCTCGTCACCGCCGGCTCGGTCGCGGGCATCGCGCTGCACACGGGCGCGACCGGCACCGTGGTGGCCAACAATCTCGTGGATTCGGGCACCGGGGTCGGGATCCTCGACGACGGGGCCAGCGGCACGGCCATCACCAACAACGATGTGAGCGGCAAATGCGCCTCCGGCATCAAGGTCGGTGACGCCTCGTTCGGTGTCTCCATGGAGAACAATGTCGTCAACGCCAACGGGGTGGCCGGCACGAACTGCGCGACACCCGCCGACGTGGTGGACATCGGCGTGTACGACGGCGCGGTCGGGGCAGACCACCGTCGACTACAACGACGTGTACCAGGGCGGCACGCCGAACAACTACGCCTTGGCCGACGCCCATGACGCTGGACCTCAACCGGTCCCTCGGCAACTCGCGCAGGCCTTGGCAGCTCGCCCTCTGTCCGGTCGGGCACGGTGCCCGGTCGGTGGAAGACGTCGGTGGAAAGACGGCGTCGACGCAGGTCAAGTGCCGGTGCTGCGGGGACCTCAACCGGGCGACCGCTCCGTGCAATGATCGCGGCATGGTGCGTACCCCTGGCGAGCCGTCGCCGACGATCGCGGGCCCCGAGCTCTTTGCCGCGCTTGGAGGTCGTCGGGGGGTCGGCATGATTGTTGATGGTCTCTACGACCGTCTCGAGCGCGACCGCGAACTCGCGCGTCTGTTTCGAAGCCACCGATCCGGCGAACGGGAACGCCTGAAGGAGTTCTTCGAGACCATCTTCGGTGGCGAGGTACGCGGCATTCGAGATGTCGGTATGCAGCGCCGTCACGTCCATCG
>JBBWZQ010000288.1:0-2779 GCA_039649115.1 Micromonosporaceae bacterium
GTGCTGCTCGCCCTCTACGCGCTGTTCGTCCTGGCCGCCGGCGCCCGCAGCGGGGTGCAGCTGGCCACCGACGCCGGCCGGGCACCGGTCGCCTACACGCTGTCGGCGCTCGCGGCGCTGACGTACGCCGCCGGCTGGTTCGCCATCCGGCGCGCCTCGGCGGGGCGGACCGGCTTCGCCGGCGTGATGCTCTGGGTCGAGCTCGCCGGGGTGCTGGTCGTCGGCACGCTCAGCCTGGTGGAGCCCGACTGGTTCCCCGAGGCGTCGGTGTGGTCGCAGTACGGCGTCGGCTACGGATTCGTCCCCGCCGCGCTCCCGATCGCCGGCCTGATCTGGTTGCGCCGCCAACGGCCAGCCCCCACCCCGGCGCCGGCGCTGGGGTCCTAGGGTTCGGGCGTGAGCACCACCAGCACCGCGCGCGCGATCTCGCCCGACTCCGGCCTGCACTGGGCCGAGCCCGGGGCGTGGCCGGTCGCGGACGGCATCCACCGGATTCCTCTGCCGTTGCCGATGGACGGGCTGCGGGCGGTCAACGTGTACGTGATCGAGACCGAGCAGGGGCTGGTCCTCGTCGACGGCGGCTGGGCCATCGAGGAGAGCCGGACTCTGCTGGAGAAGTCGCTCGGCCAGGTCGGCTTCGGGCTCGCGGACATCACCCGCTTCCTGGTCACGCACGTGCACCGCGACCACTACACGCAGGCCTCGGTGATCGGCCGGGAGTACGCCGCCCACGTCAGCCTCGGCATCGGCGATAAGCCCACCCTCGACCTGTTGCACGCGACGGGCGAACGGTCGGGAGACCCGACCGCCGAGGTGCTGCGGTCGTCGGGCGCGCTGCAGCTCGCGGCCCAGTGGCGCGCGTTCACCGACGGCCAGGTGCCCGACCTGGCGCTGTGGCGCTACCCGGACGCCTGGCTCGAGGGCGACCACCCGATCGCGATCGGCTCCCGGACCCTGGACGCCGTGCACACCCCGGGGCACACCCAGGGCCACTTCGTCTTCGCCGACCACGCCGCTGGGCTGCTCTTCGCCGGCGACCACGTGCTGCCCACGATCACGCCGTCGATCGGGTTCGAGCCGGTGCCGGTCGAGCAGCCGCTGCGCGACTTCCTCGGCTCGCTCACCAAGGTGCGGCAGCTGCCGGATCTGCGGCTGCTGCCCGCGCACGGGCCGGTCTCCCCGTCCTCGCACGCCCGGATCGACGAGCTCCTCGACCACCACGAGACGCGGCTGTGGCACTGCCTGGAGGCGCTCGGCGGCGGCTCCGGGACGGCGTACGACGTGGCGGGCCTGCTGGGATGGACGCGGCACGAGCGTCGACTCGCCGACCTCGACGTCTTCAACCAGGCGCTGGCCAGCATGGAGACCAAGGCGCACCTCGAGCTGCTCGTCGCCCGCGGTCAGGCGACCCGGACGGAGACCGACGAGGGCGTGGTGTTCGCGGCGATCGGCTGAGGTTCCGTCACGAAACTCATGCTGATGGCGAGAAGTTTCATGCGGAAAGGATGAGTTTCACCGCCCAGGCGGGGCGGTGACCAGCGGTCGTAGCAACACCCTGAGCGCTGGGGGTGGTTGTGGTGCCGCACGGGGTGTTGGTTCCGAGGGAGGTACGGCGGGAGTTCTGGACGCTGGTGGGGTCCGGGCTCTCGCCGGCGCAGGCGGCGGTGGCGGTGGGCGCGTCGCGGGCGGCGGGGAACAAGTGGTTCCGCGAGGCTGGCGGGGTGAAGCCCACGCTGATGGTGGCGGGGCCGCGGGTGCGGCATCCGTTGACCCTGGAGGATCGAGAGACGATTGCGTTGATGTGGGCCGCCGGGGCCGGGGTGCGGGCGATCGCGCGGGCGGTGGGGCGTGATCCGTCGGTGGTCTCTCGTGAGCTGCGCCGGCACAGCAACGCGTCGGGCTCCTACCGGCCGTTGGGTGCGCAGCGGGCCGCGGAGGCCCGGGCACGGCGTCCCCGGACCGCGAAGCTGGCGCGGCCGGGCTGGTTGCGGGAGTACGTGGTCGCCCAGCTGAAGGAGGACTGGTCGCCGCGTCAGATCGCTAGGGTGTTGGCGGTGGAGCATCCCGATCAGCCCGAGCGGCGGGTGTGTGCGGAGACGATCTACCAGTCGATCTACGTCCAGTCCCGGGGTGCGTTGAAGCGCGAGCTGGCCGCACACCTGCGCCGCGGCCGCACCCAACGCAGATCGCAGAACCGGCCCGCAGAGCGGCGCGGGAAGCTCGCCGAGACGATCTCGATCAGCCAGCGCCCCGCCGAGGCCGAGGACCGTGCGGTGCCCGGGCACTGGGAAGGCGACCTGATCATGGGCCGGGAGAACGGCTCGGCGATCGGGACGCTGGTCGAGCGATCGACCCGGTTCGTGCTGCTGATCCACCTGCCCGGCCGGCACACCGCCCAGGCCTTCCACGACGCGGTCGTGCCCACGCTGAACACCCTGCCGGCCGAGCTGCGACGCTCCCTGACCTGGGACAACGGCAAGGAGATGGCGATGCACCGCCAGATCACGATGGCCACCGGCATCCAGATCTACTTCGCCGACCCCCGCTCACCGTGGCAACGCGGCTCGAACGAGAACACCAACGGACTGCTGCGTCAGTACTTCCCCAAGGGCGTCAGCCTGCGCCAGTACACCCCTGCGGACTTAGCGGAGGCAGCACGCAGACTCAACAGCAGGCCCCGCGAAACCCTCGGCTGGCGCACTCCGGCCCAAGCCCTCAACGAGCTACTGTCTGAGCCCTTCAAGATGTCCGGTGTTGCTTAGACCACCAGACACCGCCC
>JBBWZQ010000145.1:0-3600 GCA_039649115.1 Micromonosporaceae bacterium
GTATCGTCGGTGACCTGCTCGAACGAACCGAAGTAGCGGCTCACCGCGCCGAACGCCACCGGCACCAGCGGGCAGACCACCTCGTCGGCGCTCTTCGCCAGCCAGGCGACCGCCTGGACCGAGCCGACCGGGATCGCCAGGACGACCCGGGCCGCGCCCAGGCCGCGGACCACCGCCACCGCCGCCTGCGCGGTCGCCCCGGTCGCCAGCCCGTCGTCAACAATGATGGTGGTACGGCCGGCAAGCGCGATCGGGTCGCGCCCGCGCCGGTACAGCGCCTCGCGCCGGTCCCGCTCGGCGGCTTCCCGCTCGGTGACTTCGTCGATCACGAGCGCGTCGAGGTCCCGCACGACCTGCCTGTTCAGCACGCGTACCCCACCGGGCCCGAGCGCCCCGAACGCGACTTCGGGCGCCCAGGGCACGCCGAGCTTGCGTACCACCAGCGCGTCCATGGGCGCGCCGAGCGCGGTGGCGATGCGGGCGGCGACGGGTACCCCGCCGCGCACCAGGCCGAGCACGCAGAGGTCCGGGCGTCCGGCGTACTCGCGCAACTCCGCAGCGAGGACGTCCCCGGCGTGGATACGGTCCCGGTAACCGGTCACCCCTCCAGTCTTGACCCGATCCGCAGCGCCGGCATCCAGACGGCGTAGGCGATCGGGTACAGCAGGTAACCGAAGCGGGTGGCGGGCAGCAGCAGCGTGGCGGCGAGCAGCCCGACGGCGCAGACCCCCGCGGCCGCGGCGGCATCCGCGGGCGGCCGGCGCAGCAGCCAGACCACGATCGTGACGCCGGCCAGGACCAGCAGCGCCGCGGCAATCGCGCGGCCGGCCGGCAGCGCGGTCGCGATGAGATGCCCGGGGAACGGGCTCTGCGCCGGGCTGGACACCAGACCCTTGCCGAGCGGGAACCGCACGATGTTTTCCCCGGCCGCCGCCGGATCCACCAGGAACGCCGGCACGAGCGCGAGTACGGGCAGCCCGAGCGCCCCCAGCGCGTACCGCGTCCCGTGCTTCTTCTTGATCGCCAGCGCCAGCAGGACAAGCGCGACCGGCCAGGCGAACAGCTTGAGCGCGCCCGCGACGCCGACCGCGATCCCGGCGGCCCCGAACCGGTGCCGCGCCGCGTAACAGAGCGCGAGCAGGCACAGCCCGAGCACCGGCAGGTCGTCACCGCCCACCGCGAGCGTGAGCGCGCAGATCGGCAGCACGGTCGCCGCCTGTACCGCCCGCACCAGGCGCGCCGCTGCCACCCCGGCGTCGCGGAGCAGCCACCCGGCCAGGCCGATCGTCGCGGCGGTGGCCAGCGCGAACCAGACCCGTGCGTCGGTCCACCAGGCGGTGCCGAAGATCGCCCTGGGCAGGCCGAACAGCGCCATGCCCGGCTGGTACGGCAGGTAGCCGAGCAGCCGCTCGTCCGGTGGCAGCGCGGCGATGGCGGCGCGGGTCAGGTACGGCGTGCCGGTGTCCAGCAGGCGCTGGCCGCCGTGCTCGACCACGATCACTTCCTCCTGCGCCCGGTCGGTGCGCCCGCCGGCTCGCTGCACCGCCTCGATGACCAGGGGCAGCAGCGCGGTCGCGACCCAGGTGCCGCCGGTCAGCAGCCCTCTCTCAAGGACGCGGCTGCGCCTGGCGATGAGCTGGCCGAGGACCACGAGCGTGGCCGCGCCGTACCCGACGACCGCGATGCGTCCCCAGGCTCCGTGCGGGGGAAGGGTCGCGGTCAGCGCGGTCAGTCCGGCGAAGAGCGCGGAGAGCAGGTACAGCGCGAGGTCCACCCCGAGCGTGAGCACCCGGACAGTCTGTACTAGCCCAGCTCGCCCTGGCGGTACTGGGTCGTGCGCCGGTTGGGCAGCCGGATCACCGAGCCCGTGTCGTGCAGCGGCGGCGCCAGCACCCCCGGCCGCCCGTCGTACCCGCGTCGCAGCGTAGCGAGCAGCCGGTTCAGTGGCATCGGCCGGGCGAAGAGGTGGCCCTGCCCGGCCGGGCAGCCCAGCTCCCAGAGCTGCCGGCGCTGCTCCTCGTTTTCCACACCCTCGGCCACCACCAGCAGGCCGAGGCCGCGGCCGAGGTCGATCGTGGAGCGCACGACCGCCGCCTCGGTCGGGTCCGCCATCTTGCCGACGAACGCGCGATCGATCTTCAGCTCGTGCACCGGTACCCGCGCCAGCGTGGCCAGCGAGGAGTACCCGGTGCCGAAGTCGTCCAGGGCCAGCCGTACCCCCAGATCGCGCAGGGATCGCAGCACCTCGTCGACGACCTCCAGTTGGCTGAGCGTCAGCGACTCGGTCAGCTCGATCACCAGCGCCTCGGCCGGCACCTCGCTGTGCGCCAGGCGCTGCGCCACGATCTCGGGGAAGGTCGGGTCAAGCACGCTGCGCGGCGACACGTTGACCGCCACCGGCAGGTTGAAGCCGGCCGCCCGCCAGGTGGCCGCCGCGCGGAGCGACTGGTCGAGCACCGCCTGCGAGAACGCCGGCAGCAGGCCGGAGCGCTCTACCGCGTCGATGAACAGGTCCGGGTTGAGGTCACCCTGAGCGGGGTGGTGCCAGCGGGCCAGCGCCTCGGCCGAGATGATCTCGGCGGTACCCAGGTCCACGACCGGCTGGAAGCTGACGGTGAACTGGCGCTCGGCGACCGCCCGGGACAGGTCCGCCGACAGCGCGAGGCGGGTGGTGTTGGCGGTGTCGCGGGCCGGCGCGTACACCGCGACCACCTGGCCCTCCCGCTTGGCCTGGTACATCGCCACATCGGCGCGGCGCAGCAGCTCCTGCATGCCACCCGGGCCCTGGGCGAGCGCCACACCCGCGCTCGCCTCGACGCCGATGCGCATGCCGTCGATCTCGATCGGCTGGTCGAGCGCGCCGAGCACGGCCCGGGCACGCGGTACCGCGAGCGCCGGTGCGGCGAGCCCGACGAAGAGCACCGCGAACTCGTCGCCGCCCAACCGCGATACGAGGTCACCCTCCTGCGAGGCCTCGGCCAGCCGCAGCGCGACCTCGGCCAGTACCTTGTCGCCGGCGGTGTGACCGAGCGTGTCGTTGATCTCTTTGAAGTGGTTGAGGTCGATCAGCAGCAGTCCGGTCAGGCCCTTGGCGGACCGGTCGTCCAGCAGTTCCTCGCCGAAGGCGAACAGGCGGCGGCGGTTGGCCAGCCCGGTGAGCGGGTCGTGGGCCGCGGCGTATGCGTGGTTTGCGGACAGGCGCTGCGCCTCGGCGAACGCGGCGGCGTTGCGCACGGCGGTGCAGAGGGCGGCGGCGAAGGTGCGCAGCGTGTACTGCTCGCGTTCGCTCAGCGAGATCTGGCGCCGGAACCGCAGCCGCAACTCACCGACGTCGGCGCTGCCGTCGTGACTCTCCAGCGGGCTGCAGATGACGTTGCCGGGGGCGGTCGGCGCGCACTCCGGCGGTCCGTCGTACCGGATGGCCTCGGTGCTGCCGCGAGTGATACGGGGCGGCTGGGTCGGCAGGTTGATCTCGACGTCGACCTCGTCGGCGGAGAAGAGCTCGCCGGCCCGCTTGACGGCCTCGGCCAGGACGGTGTCGAGGTCGACCTCGTTGAACTTCTCGGTGCTCTGCGCGAGCTGATGCCACGCCTCGCGCTC
>JBBWZQ010000338.1:0-64269 GCA_039649115.1 Micromonosporaceae bacterium
ACGATTCTTCGGCAACCTCACCCAAACCCAGATCGCCGAACGCGTCGGCATCTCCCAGATGCACGTCTCCCGACTACTCGCACGCTCACTCACCGCACTACGCGGCCAACTGACCATGGACGCCTGACATCCGCCAGCCACGGGTACCGACATGGCGCCCGGCAACGCCGCCCGGACTCGTGATCGGCACGCTCATGGCACGAATCCGGGGGGAGGCGTTCAGCTCCCGCCGCTCCGTCTGCCGTTCCGCTCGCGCAGCCAGCGCTCGAATTCGACGGCGACGATGCGCTCGTCGTGCACGCCGGCCGCGTCGTCGGACGCCAGCCAGACGATGGGCGGCCCCATCACCGCGGGCTCCAGGAACCCGTGGCCCTCAGGCACGGCGTCGAGGGGCAGCATTCCCGTCATGGTCGCACCGCCGGGCAGCAGCAGGTTGACGGTGACGCCTGTGTCCCGCAGGTCGGCGGCCATGACCCGGGACAGCGCCTCGCTGCCGGCACGCGACGGCCCGTAGGGGACGAACCCGGCCCGGTGCATGGTCGAGTTGCTCACCGAGATGTTGACGATGCGGCCGCCGCCAGCGGCCAGCATCCGTGGCGTGACCTCGCGCGCCACCAGGAAGTAGCCGGTCAGATTGGTCTCGATCATGGCACGGAAACCGCCGACCGGCACCTCCCAGAAGCCCTGCGGGTGCGTCATGAAGCGCGGGTTGACCGTGCGCATGCCGATACCGGCGTTGTTCACCAGCATGTCGATGCCGCCGAGCCGCGACCACGCCTGATCGACCGCCGTTGCCACCGACGACTCGTCTCGCGCGTCCAGCTCGACGCCGGTCGCCCCCGGCAGTTCGGCGGCGACCGAACTCGCCCGCTCGCCGGATCGGCCGGTCAGCGCGACCGTCGCTCCCGCGGTGGCCAGGGCGGCGGCCATGGCGAGTCCCAGTCCGCTCGTCCCACCGGTCACGAGCACCTTCATCGGGATACCCCCTTCCTGTCAGGTAGCGCTGGTCCGCGCCGCGGTGGCGCAGGGCATCGTGAAGCCGCCGCCCATCGCGTCGACGGCAGCCCCGACGCCCGCTCCGGCGGCACAGTGGGCATGCGGCTACCGTAGTGCCCTTCCCCGGCCCGCCTGCCGTTGAGGTCGTCAGCCAGGTCGTCTCGGTGCTGGAGCGGCGGTCCGAGATGGGCCTGCGACGGCGCCCGCCGGACGCGGCGGCCGGCCGCTACCCGGCCCGCCGCGCGGCCCGGCTCAGCCACCCAGGTCTTGACCACGGCCTGAATGCGGTCGTACGCCTGTGCCGGTACACGATCGTCCCGGCCCGGGTGCCGGTGCGGCCCGCTCAGCTGGTACGTACGCGCAGCGGCAGGGCGGACCGGGTCCACTTGCCGGCGCTGTCCCCGGCACTGACCGTGACCAGGTACGTGGTGTGCGGGCGCAGCCCGGTGAGCCGGTACGACGTGCCGGCCGTGGTCGAGGCCGTGTTGACCGGCGTGAACGGCGCGCCGCCCGGCACCGGTACCCCGTCGAGGTAGAGCCGGTACCCGACGAGCGCCCGGTCATCCCGGGCAGGTGTCCACCGCAGAGAGACGTCGGTCGGTCCGACCGCGGTCGCGGTCAGCCGGCCGCCCGGCGGCCAGGACGGGACCGCCCGGTCGTACGGCGGCGCGGTGACCGCCACCGGCCGCGCCGGATAGGTCGCGCGGTTGCCGGACGCGTCCACCGCGACGACGGTGAAGGTGTACCGGGTGCCGGGCCGCAGGCCGGTCGCGGTGAAAGTGAGCGTGTCACCCGGAACACCGCCGGCCGGCCGGCCGTTCGCCTCGACGAGGTACCGGCTGACGCCGTGGGTGCCGGTGGCCGGCTGCCAGGCCAGCCGCATCCAGGTGGTACCCACGCTGCCGGCGGTCACCCGCACCGCATCCGGTCCCGTCGGTACCACGGGTGGCACCGTCGCCACGGTGCCGCTGGTGCGCAGTACCACCGTCGGGCCGCGAACCCGGTTGCCGGTCGCGTCCGCGGCGACCGCGTGCAGCCGGTACCGCAACCCCGGGGACAGCCCGGTGAGCCGGTACTCGTACCCGGTGCCGGGTACGGTCGCCACCGTGGTGTCCCCGTCCATGATGGAGTATGTGGCAACACCGGCGTTGTCCGTCGCGGGCGTCCAGCTGAGCGTCGCCGACACATCGTCCACACCAGACACCGCAAGCCTGGCGTCCGGCCAGCGCGGGCCCTGCCCGGCGTCTGCCGTGGTCGCGCTGACCGTGGTGGTACCGCTGAAGACGAGGCCCGTGCTGTCGCTGATCGACCACGGGTCGGGCGTGGTCATGTACACCACGTCGTGGAACGACGCACCGGACAGGTACCGGATGCTGGCCGGCCGGGCGTGCAGGAAGCGCACGTCGGAAAGGCGCAGGTTGCCGTGGGCGGCGCCAGCCACTCCAAGCACGTTGATGGAGTCCCCGCCGGTACCGTCCACGGTGATGTGGGTGACCGTCACGTCGGTGAACCGCGCCTTGACCGGCGATGGCTCCACCACGATGGCCGCGCCCGGGTCGGAGTAGGCCGAGGTGAGGATGATGGCCTGCCTGGTGACCGCCTTGACCGCGGTGTCCCGGAACCGCACCCGCCGCGCGCCGCCGCCGTTGTTCGGGTCTGTCTTCATGCGCAGCGCCACGTCGGTGCCGTCGACGACGTTGTCCTCGGCCACGATGTCCTCGATCCAGGCGCCGGTGTGGCTGCCCGTGACCACCGCTCCGTGGCCGTGGCGGAAGTAGTTGCCGGCGATCCAGGCGTCCCGCGTGGGCGGGTCGGCCGCGGCGGCGGCGCCCAGCCCGGCGGCGAAGTTCATGCCGTCGTCGCCGGTGTCGAAGACGTTGTCGATCACGGTGAGCCCGGAGCCGTGCGCGAAGTCGATGCCGTCGCCGTTGTTGACGCCCTGGGTGAGCATCCGCACCCCCGCCACGGTCACGTTGTCGCTGTGCAGCAGCACGAGGTCGTGCTGGGCCGGGTTGACCGCGGTGAAGCCGCCGAGGTAGACGTTGCGCACCCCGCGCAGCGTGATCAGGTTGGACCGGGTGCCGTACGGGGAGGCGCTGCCGAACTGGCGGGCCAGAGCGGTCTGCGAGCGGGCCAGGATCCCGTTGGTGTCCACCGTGGAGGAACTGCTGGGCAGCGCGACCGGGAAGCCGTCGGCGTCCGGCGGGCCCTGCCGCCAGCCGTTGCCGTCGATGGTGCCGGCGCCCACGACGCGGATGTCGTGCAGCGTGCCGTAGTCGTAGGTGTGCGCGTTGATGAGCGAGAAGAATCGCTGGTCGGTGGAGTAGTCGTAGAGCCGGAACCCGTACGGGTAGTCGGCCGCTTCCGGCGAGCCGAGCAGCGTCGCGCCGGCGGCCACCGCCAGCGTCATCTCGCTCTTGAGCCAGAGGGCGCCGGTCAGGAACGTCCCGGCCGGCACGAGTACCGTGCCCCCCGGGCTGCACGCGTCGATGGCCGCCTGGATCGCGGCCGTGTCCGGGGTGCTGCCGTCACCGACCGCCCCGAAGTCCCGCACGTTGAAGACACGGGAAACCGCGCTGGTCCACCGGGTCACCGGCGCGCTGTCCCGCGACTCCCGCCCGACCACGTCCACCGAGCGCACGGTGAACGTGTACCGGTGCCGAGGCCGCAACCCGGTCGCGGTGAACGTGGCCGGCAGTACCCGTACCTGCGAGGCGTTGGCCGGATCGGCGGCGAACGCGTCGAGGTACGGCTCGGCCGGGGAGCCGCTGCCCGCCCGCACACTGCCCGCCAGCCGGCCGTCCCGGTACACGTGGTAGTCCACGACGTCCGCGTGCTCCCGGGGTTTCTCCCAGACCAGCGTGATGCTCGCCGCGTCGTAGGCGAGGGCGGGCACGCGCAGGCCGACCGGAGCCGCCGGAGCGGGGGTCGCGCCAGCGGCCGGCGGTGCGCCGGCGAGGCCGACGCTCAGCGTGGCCAGAATCGCGAAGACCGGCATGCGCCACGGCACCATGGTGTCACCATCCTAGGCAAGCGCTTTCCCAGACCAGATTGGTGGAGGTCGATAGATTTGTCAACCCGCATGATCACCGCCTGCTACCCACGCGGCACGACCGGTGCGTCCTATGTGGACGGGCGTGACCCCGCCACAGACCCCGACCAAATGGGCCAATGGATGGGGCCCGCTCCACTCGGCCGCACCTTGACAGCGGGCGGCACATCGAGTTACTTATAGCGTTGAGGCGCCGTGTCGCGGGCAACGCCACGGCGGTACCGCCCACCCACACCGAACGACGTGCCCTGAAGAACAGGTCCGGGCCGGTGCACCGTTTCGGGGAGTAGCGCCAGGAGGCGACCCCCATGCACGCCCATTTGCGGGTACCTGATCACCAACACCCCCGGCGCCGCGCGCTGATGCTCACCCTGGCGACGGCGGTCGCGGCGCTCGCCGCGGTCGTCGCGGTCCCCTCGATCAAAGCATCCGCGGCCGCGGCAGACTTCGTGCAGCGCTGCGGCATCCACTTCTGCCTGGGCGGCCGCGCCTACTACGTCGCCGGCGCCAACGACTACGACGTGTTCACCTACGGCGGCAGCTTCGGCGACACCGAAACACAGTGGATGGACAAGGCGCGTATCGACAACCACATGGCGGAGATGGCCGGCGACGGTGTCACCGTGCTGCGCACGTGGATGTTCGACCACGAGGCCTGGCACGGCTTCGAGCCGACCAAGGGCGTGTACAGCGAACAGCAGTTCGCCGAATTCGACTACATCCTCTACTCGGCCGCCCAGCACAACATCCGGGTCATCCCGGTCTTCGAAAACTACTGGGAGGCCTACGGTGGGATCGACACCCGGCTGTCATGGGAGGGGCTGGCCACCGGGCAGGCCAACCGGTGGCGGTTCTTCAACCAGGCGGCCTGCCCGGGCTGCTTCACCCAGTACAAGAACTATGTCAACTACGCGCTCAACCGCGTCAACCACTACACCGGCGTGAAGTACCGGGACGACCCCGCCATCTTCGCCTGGGAGCTGATGAACGAGCCCAGGTACGAGGGGCAGGGTACGGCCGAGAGTGTCAACGGAACGACGCTACGCGCGTGGGTGGACACCATGGGCGCGTACCTCAAGGGCATCGACGGCAATCACCTGCTCGACGCCGGCCTGGAAGGGCACGGCACCAAGTACGGCTTCGGCGGCGACGAGGGCAACCCGTTCGTCGCGATCCAGCAGTCGCCCTACGTCGACTTCACCTCGGCGCACCCGTACCCGAACGAGGGCTGGGCCAACCTGTCGCTGACCCAGACCATCGCGCTGATCAACGCATGGCTGTCCGACGCCCACGGGGTGGTCGGCAAGCCGTTCTTCATGGGTGAGTTCAACACCCAGGGCGTGGACCGCAGCACCTGGTGGACCTCGATCTTCGACGATCTGCAGAGCCAGGACGCGGATGGCAGCGCCTTCTGGTGGTTCCCGGACGCGCAGGCCGGCGGGGACAACTACAGCGTCAAGCACGGGGCACCGGAGCTGTCCGTATTCAAGGCGCACTCGGCTTTCATGCAGAACAAGAGCGGCGGCAACCCGCCCGTGTCGACCAGCCCCTCGGCGTCGCGACCGGCGAGCCCGCCGGCGTCGGCCTCGGCCAGCCCGTCCGCCGGCGCCAGCGCGTGCGCGGTGGGGTACACCCTCAACGACTGGGGCAGCGGCTTCACGGCCACCGTCACGGTCACGAACAACGGATCCACGACCATCAGCGGCTGGACGCTGGCCTGGACGTTCTCCGGCAACCAGGCGGTCAGCAACGCGTGGAACGCCACGGTGACCCAGTCCGGACAACGCGTCAGCGCGACCGGCATGCCCTACAACGCGACCATTCCCGTGCACGGCAACGCGCAGTTCGGCTTCCAGGCGTCCTACAGCGGCACGAACGCGGCACCGGCGCAGTTCACCCTCAACGGAAGCACCTGCACCGGGACGTGACGCTGCCAGGCCCACCACCACCTTCCTCACGGAGGCACGTGCCTGCGACCGCAATGGGATCGTCGCCCACACCCTCTGGGCATCCCCTGAGCCGCACCTGGATGGGGAGTGGGTCAGGCGATCGTGCAGGCGCCACCGTTGAGGGTGAACAGGCCAGGCGCCGGGTTGGCCCCAGTTCCGGTGGCGGTGAAGCCGACGGTGGTCGAGGCGCCCGGGTTGAGCCGCGGGTGGGCACGTGTGTTGCCCAGGGTCACCACCGCGCCGGTCTGGGTCACGGTCGCCCCGGAGGCGGCGGTGACCCGCTGGTCGGCGAGGAACGCGAAGCGCAACGCCCACCCGTTGACGGGCGTGCCCCCGGTGTTGACGAGTGTGATCCGGCCCGCGAACGCGCCCCCCGGAGACGTGGCGCTGCGGGTGTAGCGCACCTGGCAGTCCCCGGGCGCGGGCGACCGGCCGTCGCCCTGGTCGGCCTGGAATGAGGCCATCCAGGCCAGCGCGGACTGGTAATTGATGGCCACCTCGTTCGTCGAGTACGACTGGATGTTGTCGATGTAGCAGAACATCGGCTTGCATCCGTCGAGCAGTTGCACGGCGTACGGGTCGAACAGGCTCGCGTTGGCGCCACCGGTGGTGGCTCCCGGGGGCGGACCGGGCAGGTTCGGGTCGAGGTCGCGCGCGAAGATCCGGCCGTGCTGGTGTTCGGTGGCCTTCTCCCCCCAGCCGGTCACGTACGACTGGTTGAGCGCGTTGCGGCCGAAGATGTAGTCCATGCCCTGTAGGGCGGCGTCGCGGTAGGCCAGGTTGCCGGTGAGGTCGTAGGCTGTCGCGAGCACCACGCCGTTGTTCATGATGTTGCTGTTGGAGCCCCAGAAATACGCCCACGGCGCGCCCGGCAGGGGCAGCCCGTACGCCTGCCCGCCCAGCAACTGCAGGTACCCGTCGGCGGCGGTGACGACCGACTGCCGCACCCGTTGGCGCTCTGCAGTGGACAGTCCACTGGGGACGGTAGCGAGGTCGAGCCGGCCCAGCGCGGCCGTGTGCAGCCAGCCGAACCCGGTCGGGTCGAACACGTCGCCGGTCTGGTGCGGCGAGACGCTCAGGTCGCTCAGGTACTGCGTCTCACCGGTGGTCAGGTACAGCTCGACGGCCGCCCAGTAGAACTCGTCGGTGGCGTCGCCGTCGGCGTAGCTGCCCCCGCCGACGCTGTCCGACTCCGGAGCGTACAGGCTCGGGTGCGCCTTGGCCGCGGCGTACGCGGTGCGCGCCGACGCCAGGCAACGACGCGCGAAGGCCGCGTCGTACGGGGCCAGCACGCGGCCGCACTGTGCGCCGACAGCGGCGAGATTGAGCGTGGCCGCCGTGGTCGGCGGGTGCAGCTCGCGGAGCTCGGGGTCGTTGTGCGGGAGCACCGGCAGCGCGGTCCAGTCGCGGTCGTGAATCTTGTGGTGGGCCATGCCGGCCAGCGGCTGGCCGGCCGGGACCTGCATGCGCAGCAGGAAGTCCAGCTCCCACCGGGCTTCGTCGAGGATGTCCGGCACGCCGTTGCCCCGCTCGGGTACCCGTAGCGAGCCGTCGCCGAGCGCGGCGCCGAAGTTGCCGGTGACCGCGGTCCTGGTCCGCTCGAGGATGTTGAGCAGCTGGTACGCCGTGATGCCGCCGTTGATGACGTACTTGCCCTGGTCGCCCGCGTCGTACCAACCGCCGCGCACGTCCAGCCGGTAGTCGCAGGTGCCCGGCTGGCAGGGCACGCTGGTGTCGCCGGTGTTGGGGTCCACGCCCAGGTGCCCGGCCGGCCGGGCGTACTGCTGGCCGACCAGGTTGGCGTCGATGGCGATGCCGCTGCGCTGCAGGTAGAAGAACAACAGCGAGTCGGAGCGGAGTGGACGGTACACGTCGCCGGTGAGGTCGAACGGGTAGCTGGTCTGCCCGTCGGCGACCAGCGTGTACCCGGTGCCCGGCTGGGTGAAGGCGCTGAAGTCGATCGTGTGCACGTGCTGGCCGGACGCCTCGTCGACGCCGCGCGGGGTGGACTGCCCGGCCGCGACGACCTGACCGGCGGCGTCGCGCAACTGCCACGGCAGCGCACCGGTCGCGTCTGTCACCAGCGTCGCGTTCTTCGGTCCGCGGGGCAGGTAGCCCACCTGGTTGACACGCACCCGCGGCCCGGTGTCCGGGACGTACCGCGGCCGCTGCACACCGCCGGCCAGCGAGACGTCGTCGAGGCAGACCGTGCTCTCGACCTGCGCGCCGCCGATCTGGAAGGCGAGCTGGCCGCGATCGGTACCCAGGCCGGAGGTGAACGTGTAGGTGTACGTCGCGGGCCCGGCGGCGACAGCCGGCCGGTCCTCGAACGTCGAGGTGTACGGCGCATCGGCCGACTGCACGACGACCCGGATCGGCAGCGGCGCGCTCGCCCGGGCGCGGAAGGTGAGCGTGTAGGCCGAGCCGGCCACGAGCGGCAGGTCCTGCACCACGCCCGCGTCCCACGCGTTGGCCAGGCCGCCCGGCACCAGCGCGCACCCCTCCCCGTCGACCACGCCGAACGAGGTGGTCGCGTATGCCGACCAGCTCGCGGTGCCGCGGTCGAAGTGTCCGTTGACGACCTGCTCGGGGCCGGCCGGATCGGCATGGGCGGCACCCGGGCCGGCCAGGGCAACCGCGAGGGCGGCGGCCGCGGTGCCCGGGATGACCCGGCCCGGTCGGCGCAGGCGACGGCGCGCCGCGAAGCCATGCGGCGTCATCGGACGGTGTGGCATCTGGGTTACCTTCCCCACGGCGGGCGGTCTGGCGTCAATGGCGACGCCCGGTCCGCCGACACCCTCGACGAGCAGGCTATCGAAAGAAGTCGCTCGGGACACCGTTGTCCCGTGTGTTGACGGGCCACGCAGGTGGCTCGTCGGGTTCGCGATGGAGCTCATCCAGTTCGGGGGTGTTCATGGTGGGCGACGAGGTTGTTGGCCGTACGCCAATGGGACCGTGCCTCGGCGACGTCGCCGAGGTCGCGTCGCGCGTTGCCGAGAATCGTCAACGCGCGCGCCTCACCTGGGCGGTAGCCAGTCTCGCGGTGGATGGCCACCGCCGCCTCGGCGGTGGTCGCGGCCTTGCCAGGGTCGCCCAGTGCGCGGTGGATGTCGCAGAGCACGGTCAACGCCTGACCTTCCAACACCCGGAAGCCGGGTGCGCGGACACGGTCGAGGGCGTGCTGGACGTGCTGGAGGGCGTCCTGATCGCTGCCCATGTTGTGGTGCGTGATGGCCAGACCGATGTGGGTTTCGGCGATGCCGTACGGGAACTGGAAGTTGCGAGCAGTACCGAGCGCAGTCTGGTGCAGGTGAAGGGCGGCGGCGCAGTCGCCCTGACCTCGTCGAACCGCGGCCAGGGCGTTGAGCACCTTGATCTCGGCCTCCGCATCGGGTGCACCCCTGACCGCGTCGAGTGCGGCCTGCGCGCAGTCGGCGGCCTGACAAAGGCGGCCGGCGTCGAGATGCAGGCACGCGAGAAGGCTCAGCGCGGACGCCTCACCGGAGCGCATGCCCGCGTCCCGGTACTTCAGCAGCGCCTCCGTGATCAGCCCAGCGGCTCTGCCCGGCCACCCCTGAAGGCGGTACACCCGGCCGAGGTTGTTCAGGCCCGCCGCCTCGGTGGCCAGCGGACCGATCTCGCGGTACTGCGCCAGCGCGTCGGTGAAGCAGCCGGTGGCCTCCCGCAGCCGCCCGGCCTCCTCGTGCGCGCAGCCGAGATTCGTCAGCGGCGCCGGGCACAGCTGATCGATCCGCCGACGGTGTGCGATCGACTGGGAGAACATCTCGACCGCTTCGTCGAGCTGGCCGGCATGCCGGTAGGTGAGGCCGAGATCGTCGAGTGAGCAGGCAAGCCCTTCCACCCAACCGTCCTGCCGGCTGATACGCAGCGCATGGTTGAAATGTTCGAGGGCGTCGCGATGGCGGCCCATGTGGAAACGGGCGATGCCGAGGCAGCGGTGGGCGGCGGCCATCGGGCGCTGCTCCGCTTCCGCGGTCGCGGCGCTCAGTCCCGCCTCGGCGATCGCCAACCAGTCGACGATCGGCATCCGCCGGATCATGTAGCCGCGCAGGGAATCGGCTATCAGCCACGCCACATGTCGCGGGCCGTGTTGCGCCGCGGCGATGCACACGGCGACCAGGTTGGGGCGTTCGGCGTCGAGCCAGTTCGAGGCTTGGCGGTGATCGGCGAAGCGCGGGAGGGCCAGAGTGGAAGGCGCAAGGGGTATCGGTAGCCGCAGCCGCGGCGTGTACAACTGTCCGGCGGCGGCGGCGCCGTGCAGGTACCAGTCGCAAAGGCGGGCCATCGCCGCCTGCCGCTGGGCTTGGGGTTCCTGGCGATGGGCGCGCTGGCGGGCAAACAGACGAAGCAGGTCATGGAAGGTGTAACGGCCAGCTGGCTGCTCCTGGATGAGGTGGGCGGCCGCCAGCCGGTCGAGCAGACCAGCGGCCTCGTCGCGGGTGATCGCGGCCAGCGCCGCGGCCGCGTCGACGGTGACGTCCGGTCCGGGAACCAGCCCGAGCAGCCGGAACAGCCGCTGCGCCGCAGCCGGCACCGTGCGGTAGGACAGGTGGAACGTGGCAGCGACCGCGGTCTGCCGGTCACCATCGGCCACGAGCGCGGCGAGCCGGTTGCCTTCGCGAAGCCTGTCGACCTGGTCGCCGATGCCGAGTTGGACCCGGTCGACGAGGTTGGCCGCCGCTACCCGCAACGCGAGCGGCAGATGCGCGCACAGGCGCGCGAGCTCCGCGGCGGCCTCCGGCTCGGCCCGCACCCGGACATCGCCGAGGATCCGGGTGAGCAGCACCAGCGCCTCGCCGGCGGTGAGCACGTCCAGGGTGAGACGGCGGGCGCCGTCCCGGGCCACCAGGCCGCTGAGCCGATCGCGGCTGGTAACGAGCACGAGGCAACCGGGACTGCCGGGCAGCAGCGGGCGGACCTGTTCCGCCGAGCGGGCGTTGTCCAGCAGCACCAACATCCGTTTACCGGCCAGCACGGAGCGGTACAACGCGGCCGCGTCAGCCTGCGCCGCGGGCACCTGCTCCGGTGGCACGCCCAGCGAACGCAACAACGTCGAAAGCGCCTGGACCGGCCGCAGCGGCGCACCCGACGCGTACCCGCGCAGGTTGATGTACAGCTGCCCGTCGGGAAACCCGTGCACGACCCGGTGCGCCCAGTGCACCGCCAGGGCTGTCTTGCCCACGCCGCCGGTCCCGGTGATCGCCGAGACCACCAACGGCACCGCGGCCGCCGCCGGTCCGTCCGGCAGCATCTCGTCCAACGCCCGCAGCGCGTCAACGCGGCCGGCAAAGCCGGACACGTCCGCCGGCAACTCGCGCGGCAGCTGCGGCCTCGGCTCTGGCGGCTTCACCGCAAGCACACCCGCCACGCCCAACTCATGCAGGTCCGCGGCGGCGATCTGGGTGAGACGCCCATCGCCCTGCAACATCACCTCGTGCAGCCGCTGCAGTTGCGCCGTCGGCTCCACGCCAAGCTGGTCGACGAGCTGCGCGCGGGTGCTGCGGAACGTCTCCAACGCCTCCACCTGGCGGCCGGCACGGTACAACGCCAACATCAACAGCGCCCGGATCCGCTCGCGGTACGGATGAGCGCTCGCGAACCCACGCAGCTCCGCCACCAACTCGGCGTGACAGCCGATGTCCAGCTCCGCGGCGAAACAATCCTCCAGAGTCAGCAGCCGCAACTCCTCAAGATCCCCGCACACGAGATCCCGGAACCGGTCGGTGGCGATGTCCGCGAGCGCCGGCCCACGCCACAAGGCCAACGCGCCGCGCAGCAACGCGGCCCGCCGCCGGGCCGTCCCCTCGGCGCGAGCCGCCAGGACAAGCGAGCGAAACCGATCGGCATCCACACTGTCGGGCGCGGCATGCACAACATAGCCGGCTCCCGCCGTGAGGATACGGGGAGGGTCGGCAGCCGGTACGGCCGCGAGTGCCGCACGCAACCGGGCAACATGGGCGTGCACCGCGCGGCGGGCGCCGTCCGGCGGGTCCTGGTCCCAGAGCAGCTCGACCAGCCGGTCCACCGACACCATCCGGCCCGACTCCAGCAGCAGCATGGCAAGAAGACACCGCTCACGCCGACGACCCAGCACCAGAGATCGGCCATCGACCTCGACCTCAAACGGACCGAGCATCCGAAATAGCATCCCGTTGGTGGTCAGTCGCCCTTGGGGTCGGGGCAGTCGATCGCGACGGATACCTGCCCCGTGCCGCCGGCGGCCGTCACAGTGATGCTGCCGGTCCCGAGGAAGCCATGCGGCGGATTGACGTTTCGGACGACGGCCGAGCCACCGCCGGATGCGTCCGTGTCAAACCGCTCCGAGACGCTGATCATCTGTCTTTCCCCCGTTCGTCTACCCTGGTTTGTCTACTGTGGACCTCTTTGCCGCTGGACCGGCGGGCCCAGCGGCTCCCACGCACGATGCCGCGGCAGCCGCTGCGGTCCCGTTCCCACACGACGTCTGCTGGCGTGAACGCCATCAGCGTCGCTCACTGGAAGGAACCGCGCATCCGGGCGACTACGGGGGCAACCCCGTGGATTTACGGGAGCCCGCCGCCCGTCCTGCTCCGGACAGGTATGCACACGCCAACCCGGGTGCCGCCGCCTACCGGACTGTCGAGGGTCATCGTTCCGCCGGCAGCCATGACCCGGCTGCGAACACCACGCAGACCATGCCCGTCCCGGTCGGCGCCACCGACGCCGTCGTCTCGAACGTCGATCCCCAGCGTGTCGCCTTCGATCCGGCCGAGCACCTCGATGATGCCGGCACCCGCGTACTTGCGGGCGTTGGTGAGCAGTTCGGCGATCACGTAGTAAGCGCACGCCTCGGTCTCGGGCGCGAAGCGCTGTGCCGGCAACTGGACGATGACCGGCGTCGGCGTTCCCTCCGCCGTTGAAACGACCGCGGCGGCCAGCCCTTCGGCGAGGATGTCCGGATGCCGGTCGTACGCGAGATCGCGAAGATCGCGCTGAGCCATCCGCAGACCGGCCCGCATCTCTTCGATCCTCGCGGCCTGCGCCCGGTCGTCGATCGCGGGGAGAAGGCGCGCCAGATTGCTGTCGAGGGCTTGGAGCCGGTGGTGGAGTCCCTCCTCGACCGTGCGCCCGGCGCGCTGGCGTTCCGCGGCGACCGCCGTACGGAGATGGGTTGGTGACAGGCCATGAGCGGTCGTCCGCAGGTCGGCGTTGTGCAGCAGGAGCTCTGCGGTACGTGCGGCCATACCGACGAGCCGGCCGTACCGGTGCAGCGCCGGGTCAGCGATCAGCAGCGCCCGCGGTTCGCCGTCGCCCCCGAGCAGTCCGATCACCAGCCGCGACTCGTCCATGGGCGGCACCGCGGCGGCGCCCGACACGTCGACATATCCGTCGCCGTCGGCCCGGTACAGCAGTTGCAGCGTGGGATCCGCCAACGCCTCGCGCAGCACCTCCTGGACACGGGTCCGGCCACCCGCTCGCGCCAGGTGCCGCACCAGTCGACCGGACTCGGGGGCGGCCCACCGCCGTACGGCGGCGACGAGCAGGGACACCGGGATGATCACGAACAGGATCCCCTGCACGGCGTACACCGTGTTGAGGGTGTTGTCCGGTGCGCGCATCACGAAAACCGCGTTGGCGGCGACGGTCAGCACGGCACCGCCGGCCACGGCGAGCGCCACCGGTGCCATGGCCCTGCGGTCCAGGCCACTGAGCCGGCTGACCCGGTATCCCAGCAGAACGGCGACCGTCACCGCGGTCGACGCGGTCACAACCGGATACAGCGTGCCGAAGAGATTCCATGCCGTATGGTTCGCCGCAACCGTTGGCCACCAGGCGTCAGCCGGAAATCCATGCCATTGCGGCCGGGACGTCACGACGCCCACCAGTTCGCACACCTGCACCGCCGCGAACCAGGCAAGGACAGCCCGCTCCTGGCGGACATCCGACCAGTGCACCGGGTAGCGCAGCAGTCCCCAGCTGCCGACGAGCGACGACAGCGGGCCGAGCACCGAGGCTACCAGCGGCAGCGGACCCACGCCCCACTCGTTGAGCCAGTTGAGCGGGGTCGCGACGGACGCGATCAGGAAGGCGGTGGCTGTCCTCCGGTGACCGGTCTCACCGGCCACGAACTCAGCGGCCGCGTAGAACGCCAGGCTCACCGCCGAATTGGCCACGACGAGAAGGAGGTTGCCGTTGCACACCAGCGGCCATTGCGCGAGGACACCCACACCGGCGAGCAGTGGCAGCATGACGCACAGTCGTACGACGGCAGGAGAGTCACCACGACCGTACGGTGCGGTTACGCCCACGTGTCCTTCCACTCACATCGGCCCCGGTCCGGAGACCTCGTCGATCGGTCGGGCACAGTCCGCACGGTCGAACCGTAGAAGCACGGTTGCGCGATCGCCTCGTACTCCGTGACAGTTGACCGGTGACGAAGCTGGCCACCAGCCGTCCCGCGCCATCGCGCCGGACGGTCAACAGCATCGTACTGTCCATGGTGGCACTCGGCGGGGTCGTGGCCGGCCTCGGCCTGATATCTGGCTGGCCATACTGGCGCCACCACCCCATCGCCGCCACGATCACGCTGTGCTGCTGCCTCACCCTCGTGACGTCCGGCCTGCTCCTGCGAACCGACCAGCGGACCCGGGCCTGCGGAGCGATGCTGATCGGCGCGGGCGTGGCCTGGTCGCTGAACTGGCTGTCAAGCTGGAACGCCGGCCCGCTGCCGCTGATCGGCCAGTTCGCTCGGGCCTTCACCTTCCTGGTTCTCGGGACCGGCATCCTGCTCTACATCGACAGTCGGCTACGCGACTGGCCGGATCGGCTCTGGTGCGCCGCCGCGGTCGTCGTTCTCATCGGCGGTCAGGTGGCGCTGGCCGGCACCTCCCAGCCAGACTGGTTGGGCTACCGCGCGAATGTCACCTGGCCCGGGATCATCGCCGACGCGGCGCGGTTCCACCGGGTGCTCGTGGTCGTGATCGGTGGCTACCTTGTGCTCGCGGTCAGCTACGACGCGGTGTTGTGGCGGCGGATCCGGCGGCTCAGTCGGCGGCAGCGGGCACATACGCTGCCGGCCCTCGTCGCTGTCGGCGCCTGTGCGGCGGCGGAACTGGGACCGACGCTCACGGACCTCAACACATCGCTCCGTGTCTACACGATCCAGGGTGCGGTCATCATCACCGTGCCGATGACGCTGCTGTGGGCCGGCCTGCGACTGCGATGGGCAGAACTGCTGGTGGGCGCCAGACTGGCCCATCTCACCGACCCGCCGTCGGCCGAACGCGTCCGGGCGGCGCTCGCGACGGTACTCGACGACCCGGGCCTGCGGCTGCATTTCTGGCTGCCCGACCGGGGCGGCTACGTCGACAGCCAAGGACAGCCGGTCGCCAACCGTCAAGACCCGGGCGACCGCTGGTACGTGCCCGTCGTCGGCGCAACCGATCCGCAGACGGTGGTCGAAGTCAGCGGCGCACTTCGCAACCAGCCACGTCTGGTGGAGAACGCGGTCGCCGCGGCCACCGTCGCGCTGGAGCACGCCCAGCTTCAGGTCGAGCTCAAGGCCCGCCTCGGCCAGGTACAGGTCACACATGCCCGCATCATCGAGGCCGACGTCGTCGCGCGCAGCCGCATCGAGCGCAACCTGCACGACGGGGCACAGCAGAGACTCGTCGCCCTGGCCATGACACTCGGGGCAATCGAGGCCGCAAGCCACGATCCCGCGGTACGGCAGAGCATCGCCCGGTGCCGCCGGGACGTCAGCGCGGCGCTCCAGGAGCTCCGCGAGCTTGCCCGGGGAATCCATCCCGCGGAGTTGACGCAGGGCGGCTTGCGACCGGCGCTGGAGACCGCGGCCGAACGGCTGGGCCTCAGGATCGCCCTCGACGTCCCGGACCACCGGTTCCCGGCCGCCGCGGAATCGACTGTGTACGTGGCAATCTGCGACGGTCTCGCCGATGCCGTCAGACGGTCGGGCGCCCGGGCGGCCCGGATCTCGATCGCACACCGGTCGGGCACCTTGACCGCGGAGGTCCGCATCGACGCCGACGCCGGACGGCCCGCAACCACCCCCGGTCCGGCCGGCACCGCGACCGACCGGGTACAGGCCCTGGGCGGCGACATCACGATCACACACGACGGCGCGGAGACGACGATGAAGGTGGTTCTGCCATGCGCGTGGCCATCGCCGAAGACAGCGGCATAGTTCGGCAGGCGTTCGTACGGCTGCTGCAGGAGGCACAGATGGAGGTGACCGTGTCGGCGCCCACCGCCGACGAGCTGCTCGCCCACGTCGAACACGACCGTCCGGACGCCGTGCTGGTCGACCTGCGGATGCCGCCGACATACACCGACGAGGGCGTCGTGGCGGCGAGGAAGATCAAATCGTGGTACCCGGACACCGGCGCCCTCGTCCTGTCCAGCTACAACGAGACGCCCCAGGCGATGCAGCTCCTTGACGGAGACGTGCGCGGCGTGGGCTACCTGCTCAAGGACCACGTGTCCGACGTGAACGCGCTACGCGACGCACTGTACCGTGTGCGGCGCGGCGAGATCGTCGTCGATCCCAACGTGGTGAGCCGGCTTCTCAACGCCCGGCAGCGCAACCTCGAGCTGGCCGACCTCACAGACCGGGACCGCGAGGTGTTGGGCCTGATGGCCGAAGGGCACACCAACGAAGGCATCGCCAAGAGGCTGATCATCAGCCGGCGCACGATCGAGGACTATGTCCAGGGCATTTTCCGCAAGCTCCGCATCGGCGAAGACGACGAGGACGTCAACAAGCGGGTCCGCGCCGTGCTGATGTGGTTGCGCGCGACCGGTCAATGAACCCCGGTACCGGTCGGCGCCCAGCAGGTCAGCACACGCGGGCGGCGGGTGATCCGCCGCCGTGGTGGCGCAGTGCCGCCACCCTTTGTCACTTCAAACTCAGATAGTAAGATGTTGCGAGGTGACCCGCGGTCCGCGACCGCCAACGCCCACGCCTTGGAGCACTCCCATGGCCCGTCTTCACCTGTCCGGTCCCAGCCATCGACGGCAGCGTCCCGGGACGCGACGGTTCCGCGGCGGGCCGGTGCGGTCGGCCACCGCGACCGTCGCGCTGGTGGCCACGCAGGTGCTGGCCCTGCACACACCGGCGTGGGCGCACGACCACGGCGTGCCGGCGCTGCCACCGGCGTCGCCGGGCACGGCGGTCTTCGTACGCTGCCTGGTCCTGGTAGCCACCGCGGTGGCCGCCGGGATGGCGGTGCTCGCTCCGCTGGCCGGTGCCCCGACCCAGCCGGCCCGGTTGCTGATGAACTCGACGGCGGTGACCGCGGCGCTCGCCGACCTCGTCGCCATCCAGGTGGACGGCGCCCGGCCAGCATTCGCCGTCGCACTCGCGTTGGCCACGCTCGCGCTGCCCGGGCTGCGTTCCCGGCAGCCGGCCGGTGCGGCCGCCGGCGCGCTGGTCTGCGTCGCGCTCGCCATCCAGGCCACCGCCGGTGAGGCGGGCGCGATCCGGGCCGCCGGACTGGCCTACACCCTCGCGGCGGCACTGTGGTTGGCATGGGCCGCGACCGTGGCCACCATGAGCCGGGGTCCGGTGGTCGGCGACCGTGCGGGCGACGACGCGGGCGGCGGCGGCGCGGGCGGGACGACGGCCGATCGGCGCCCGGCAGGGCCGCGCCGGCTGACCCCGTGGGCCGGCACAGCCGCGGGTACGGCGGCGGTGGCGGCACTGCTCCAGGGCTGGCTGAACGGGGTGCGCCCGGACGCGACCGCCTGGTGGTTCCCGTCGGGCCGGCTGACCGTGCTGCAGGTGGGACTGCTGGCCGGCGCCGGCGGGCTGGGACTGGTCATCGCAGTGGCCGGGCGGGCGGGGCGCGCGGTCCGGACACTGGTGCGGATCGAGGCGGCCGCGCTGGCCGGTACCCTCGTGGCCGGTGTCGCACTGGCCGCCGCGCCGCGGCCCCCGGCGCCCCCGGTCGGTGGGGTGCCGCTGCTGCGGTACCTGACGCTGGCGGGTCAACAGTTGCCGGTCTTCGTGGTACCGCAGCGGCCCGGCTGGAACCTCGTACACGTCGGCGCGGACGAGGCCCGGACCGGGCTGGATCGGGCGCGGCTGACAAGGGCCGGCGCGCGGCCCGGGGCCACTGGCTCCTGGGCGCTGGTGCGGCTGCCGGCCGGCCGCAGCCGGCTGTGGATCAGCCACGGCGGCGCCCTGGACTCGCTGACCGTCGATACTGGACAGTCCAGAGTGGACAGCGTGGACCTCACGGCGGCGGACGGGCCGGAGTGCGCCAGCGCCAGCCTCGGCGCGGTGGTGGCGGGGGGGCGGGGATCGCTGTCCTCGTGCCCCGCACAGCAGCTCACGCCGCAGGACGCCGCGGCGCTGCGCGTCATGGTGCGGTTCGTCGCCCAGCGGCACATCACCACCATCTCGGTCGTCGGCGATCGCACCCCACGAGGCGTACAGGCGGTGGCGGTGGTACGCGCCGCGGCCCAGTCGTACCGCATCGCGGTCGGCAATGCGGGCTGGCACCCACTGTTCGTGGTCTGCGGCTGGGCCGCCGCGCAGGCCACCCTCCAGGACGTGAGCGCCAGCCGGCTGCCCTCCCAGGGCAGCTACCTCGCCCCGTGGTTGCTGACCGGGCCGCTGCTCACCATCCCGGCCAGCCCGCTGCTGCCGCTGCGCTTCGACACCCGGCAGCCGGCGCCGCTGCGCTACCTCGCCACGCTGGACGCCCGGTTCCCCGGCGAGACACCCACCGCCGCCGGCTACACGAGTTGGACGCGGGCCCGGCCGGCGCCGCCCGAACCGCTGCGCATCTATGCCGCGGCTCAGCTGTCCATGCCCGGCGAGGCCGGCCACCGCCACCAGACCGCCGGCTGGGTACCCAACGGCACGGTGACCGCGGTGACCGGACCGCTCACGTCCTAGATCGCCACCTGTTCCGGCGCCAGATCGGGCTCGCCGGCGTGGCCCGCCTCCATCCGGAGGGTGGCCGGCAGCAGCGGCTCGGTCAGCAGCCGCCGGTACCGCTCAGCCAGCGACTGGCCGGCGGGGCGGGCGGCCAGCCACCGGCCGACCAGCCGGCGGCCCTCGACGTACGTCGTCGCGTACGCGCGCCACAGCGGATCGCCCAGGAACCGCAGCATCCGCCGAGCCGACGGGGTGTCCACCAGCATCCAGCGGCTCAGGAAGTCGACGACCTCGCCCGGGTCGGCACCCCGGTCATGCAGCATGATGGCGGCGTCCTGGCGGACCTCGGTCAGCAGCCACATCACCCGGTCGATCCGCTCGGCCTGCGCGCCGTCGAGGTGCAGTCCCAAGGGGCGGAGCACCTCCTCGGTCCACTCCCCCCATCCCTGGCCCGCCACGGCGAGCCCGAGCTCGGCGGTGCCCTCCGAGACCAGGCACTGCGCGGTGTTCACCAGTGCGATCGCCTGCTCGCCGTGCCCCTCGTCGACGACCAGCCCGCGCTCCTTCAGGCAGCGCTCGGCATGATGCCCGGGGTACGCCTCGTGGCTGGCCACGATCGCCAGCCCGCTCGTCCAGTGCCCGGCGTCGGCGTTGAGCGTGATGCGGGACCGGAACCCACCCAGGTACCGGTTGAACGCGTTCCACGGCCGGTCGGTCGCGATGACGTACTCGACGCTCTCCCGGTCGGGCAGGCCCAGCGGCGTGGCCAGCCGGGCCCGCAGGGCGTCGGTTACCGCCCGGATCGCCGGGCCGAGCGCCTCGCCGGCGATGCGGGCCTGCGCACGGTGGTCGACCACCCGCCGGTGCAGCGGTCCCGGACCAGGCAGCACGGCGGCGAGTTCGTCGTGCAGCGCCGCGTACCGCTGCGTGTCGGCCGGCGCGATGCGCACGTCGAAGTACTCCTCGACCTCGTCGAGGAAGCCGATCCGCTCGCCGGCGAGCCGGCGGGCCGCGCACCGCAGCCCGCGCAGCTGGGCGGCGAGGAACCGTTGCCGGTTCTCGGCCAGGCCGCTGCCGGCCAGCGCCGCCGTCACCTCCCTGGCCTGCCGTGCCAGGACGGCCGGCTCGGGCGGCGGCTCGGCCGCCACCTGGCGGGCCAGGGCCGGATCACCGAACCAGCAGTCCACGTACCCCTCGATCAGCCGGCCGAGGCGCAGCCCCAACAGGAGGTAGTCCCGTACGACGGCCCCGAGTGCCGGACGCCCGGCCGGTTGAGGGTCACCCATCGACTCATCCTAGCCCGGCCTGGTTTAGTATTGTGTAGCTCGTATCTCAAACGATGGCCGGAAGGGGTGATCGCGATGGGCGACACCGGAAAGACCGACGTCCTTCCCATGTGGCCGGTGGGCGCGAGTCCTGAGTACGTGGCCGCGCGGATGGACCTGGCACGGGCGGAACGCGCACTGCGGGACCGCGTCGAGGAGATCGCGGCCGCCCGCCGGACCCTCCCCGACGGCGCCGTCCTGCCCGACTACCTGCTCACCGAGGGGCCGCGCGACCTCGGCAAGGACCGGCCGGTGCGGACCGTGCGGCTGGCCGAACTCTTCGGCGGGTACGACGCCCTGATCGTCTACCACCTCATGTTCCACCCCGACGACGACCAAGCCTGTCCCATGTGCTCGATGTGGGTCGACGGGTTGCACGGCGTGGCACACCACCTGGCCCGACACGCCGCCTTCGCGGTCATCGCCAAGGCGCCTCTGCCGAAGCTGCGCACCTGGGCTCTGCGCCGCGGCTGGGACGGGCTGCGGATCCTCTCCAGCCACGACACCACGTTCAACACCGACCTGCGCGCCGAGCATGCCAATGGCGAACAACGCCCCATGCTCAGCGTCTTCGTCCGCGACGGCAACAGGGCGCGCCACTTCTACACGCTCCCGGCCAACTTCCTGGACGACGCCGAGCGCGGCATCGACCAGCTCTCCCCCGTATGGAACATCCTCGATCTGCTCCCGAAGGGGCGGGGCGACTGGTACGCGGAGAACGACTACGCCGGGCGCGAGCGAAGCTGAGCCGGCCGGAGGTTGCCGCCTGCTAGGCCGGCTTGCCGTCGGGAAAGCGATCCGCGACGACAGCCAACACGATCTTGTGCTCCAGATACGCCTTCAACGCGGCGAGGACCAGTGTGAAACCGCCCATCGAGCCGAGCGCATGCGCCACCACCTCGTCGCCCGTTTCTTCGCTGTACCCGGTTTCCGTGATGTTGACGAACGTCGTGTCGTCTTCCTGGGGAGCAAAGCTCAGCTCGAAGGTGGTGACCGCGGGCTCGGCGCCCCACTCCAGGAGCATCCGGGCATCCTGTTCGAACTCTTTCACGCGGACCGGTGTCGTGAGGTCATACATCTGCCACGTCCACCGCACCTCCGCGCCGGGTGCCAATCTGCCGGTGCTGTGGGTGAACCAGAACCGGCTCGTGATCGCGGGGTCGGCGAAGGCCTCGAAAACCTCGTGGACCGGGCTGCGGATGAGCATTGCCGTCTCAACAGTCGGCGCGCTCGTCAGTCGCAAACTGCCTGCGGACATCGCTGATATCTCCAGTCTGAAGGCGCTTGATTCCGGTACAGACCTTACTACCGTTGCTGTCCCCGCGCAGAGCCTGACCCCTCCGGAGACTAGAGTTGCTTTAGAAACCCATGGTAATGTGAGGCCCTCACTCAAAGGCAGCCGGGCGGACCAGTCGTGTTCCGGTCCGGCGACGCCGCGCGAGGGAGAGGAGTGCCGTGGACGTCAGCGACCGCGCATCCGAGGTGCGCCAATGCCGGGTATGCGGGTCCTCGGACTGGCAGGAGGTCCTCTCGTTCGGGCTCATGCCGTTGGCGAATGACTTCCTGGCACCGGGAGACTCCGCGCAGGACGAGCCGCAGTATCCCCTCGGTGTCATCTCGTGCCGCTCCTGCCGGTTGATGAGCGTGACTCATGTGGTCGATCCCGAGGTGCTCTACCGCAGCTACCCGTACGTCACCTCGGACTCGACGACGATGACGCGTCACCTGAACGACGTCGCCCAGATGTGCCGGCGGCGGTTCGGGCTCACCGGAGACAGCCTGGTCGTCGAGATCGGCAGCAATACCGGCGCACAGCTGATGTTGTTCCGCGACGCCGGTATGCGGGTCTTCGGGATCGACCCCGCCCGCAATCTCACCGCGGTCGCCCGGCGCAACGGCGTCGATACGCTCGCGGAGTTCTTCTCGCCAGACATCGCCCGGCTGACCGCGCGGACCCACGGCCGGGCCCAGCTGATCCTGGGCCGCCATGTCTTCGCGCACATCGACGATCTGGCGGGCGTCATCGCCGGCGTGCGCGAGTTGCTCACCCCGGACGGCGTCCTGGTCATTGAGGTGCCCTACCTGGTGGATCTGCTGGACAAGACCGCCTTCGACACGATCTATCACGAGCACCTGTCACACTTCGCCGTCGGTGCGCTCGTCACCCTGTTCGAGCGCTACGGGCTCCGCGTGTTCGACGTGCAGCGGATTCCCCTGCACGGCGGCTCGATCCTGGTGTTCGTGGGGCATCCGCCCGGGCCGTGGCAGGTGCGCCCGTCCGTTCGCGAAGCGCTCATGATGGAGGAGCGCGCCGGGCTGCTCGGCGACGCGGTGTATCACGCGTTCGCGCACAACGTCCGGCGCATCCGGGAGGAACTGCGCTCCCTCATCCGTCACGTACGGGCCCAGGGCGGGCGCATCGCGGGGTACGGCGCCCCGGCAAAGGGGAACACCATCCTGAACGTGTGCGGACTCGGCCCAGCCGAACTGGACTTCTGCAGCGACACCACCGAGCTCAAGCAGGGCAAGCTCCTCCCGGGTACCCACATCCCCGTGCACCCGCCCGGCTATGCGGTGGCCAATCCACCCGACTACTTCCTGCTGCTCGCGTGGAATTTCGGTGAGGAGATCCTCCGGAAGGAGGCCGAGTTCCTCGATCGGGGCGGCCGGTTCATCCTGCCGATCCCGGAGCCTCGCGTCATCTCGGCGGGCTCGCGGGGATCCGCATACCCGGTGGCGCCGTCACCCTTCAGCAGGGTCGTCGCGGGGTCCTGAAAGGCTCTCCGGCGGGCTCGGCGGTCGCACACCCGCCGAGCCCGCACCCGTGGTCGTGGCTCACCCGACGTCCCGGTCAGCGACCACGAAAAGTACACCGTGCGGCCTGGCATGACCGGCCGCGCCGTGCGGCCACTGCGCCCGGTTGAACTGCACGCAGGGGCTACCCAGATACTCGTCGCGGAACGTCCCGTCGATCGACAGCGAACCGTTCGGCGCCTGGTTGATCATGCACACCCGGTGGTCGCCGTCGAAGCCGGCGACGGCCACGAAATAGTTCGACACCGCCAGCCGGGTGACGTGGCTGGTCTCCCGGTACATGCCGCTCGGGTCGCGCACGAAGTTGTCCAGGGCGCCCCAGTGCGGCCCGATGTTGACGTTTGCCGAGACGGTGTCCCGGATCGGCACCACGCCGACCAGTTTCGGGCAGTCGGGTGCACTGCCGCCGTGCTCCACCTCCTGCATGTTCTGGATCGAGCAGCGCGGGTGCCCGCCGGAGGCGACCAGGTGCCGTATGTCCAGCACATACACCATGCCCGACTGCTCATCCCTCGGCACCGCCTGGTTGGATCCCATCACCGCGTGGAAGAGGTAGTGGTCGTCAGGGCTGGTCTGCAACCAGCTCCCGCCGTCCGCCGCGCCACCCAGCGGGCCGTTCGGCTCGAACGCGCGGTAGGCGGCGGTGTCGTCGAAGACCTCCCGCCACTGGGGGTCAGGGCTCGTGATGTCCGGCGTGTAGTAGACGACCCCGCCGTTCATCGTCGACACGAACGCGCCCCGATGGTCCGGCTTGTTGGTCACGGTCGTCTCCATCACCATGCGCTGCTCGTCGCCGTACCCCTTGGGATCTGGCGGCCTCGGCCCTTTCGGCATGTGTGCCACGGACACGACCCTGGGCGCGTTGCGGTGGGAGATGTCCCAGACCCGGACGGTCTCCCGGGTCAGGAACGGGTCGGTGGACTGCGGGTGGAGTACGTCGCGGATTTCGACATAGTCACTGGTGACCATGCGGTTGAGGTCTTCGCGTACCTGGATTCCGTGCGGGTTCGCGCAGGACGCGACCGGCAGGGCGGGTACCGCCGGGCACCTGGTGGCATCCTCCGGTACCGGGATGGCGGCGGGCGCCTCGGCGAGGGTCCGGCCGCGTGAGTCGAGGTGGACCACCTCGCCAGGGGTGCCGGCGAGTCCGTTGCCGACCCGTACCTGGCCGTCGGTGTACGTGCACGGGCCGGACACGTTCGGGCCACCCATGTAGGTCCCGTACGCGGTGCCGTCCCGCAGCACCCAGAAGGCGTCCGGAGCCGAGCCACACGGCGTGTCCATGGGCAGGTTGACTCCGGTGATGCGCAGTCGCGGCAGTTCGGCCACGTTGAAGACGAACGTGTCGTCACCGAGAATGCCGCCGGCGTAGACATCCTGGCCCTTGTGCCACATGTACTGCATGTGGTGTGGCTCGTTGCCCACCAGAGGGCTGATCGTCGCCGTGTTCACCACCTTGCCGTACGTCGCGGAATCCTTCGACGCGTCGATCACCGCGATGAAGTCCGGCCGGCTTGCGCCGGAGTCGTCTCCGCCGGCCCAGACCAGCAACCACTCGTGCCGGTTCGGCCGGTCGGCAAAGCTGACCAGATGGTTGGTGAGCGTGTACGACCTGCCGTCCGAACCACGCACGCTGGACGAACTGGTGCGGACCGGCGTGGCGGACGCGGCTGTGGCGGACCGCGAGTCGGTGGCGGCGGTGGCCACCAGAGCAAGCGGGACGACCGACACGACCAGGGCCACTCGACTCGTGGACCGCCACGCCGTCCCCAACCGCTTCCGTAACATGGGTGTCTCCAATCAGATACCGGCCTGCGGGGCGCGCGCGCGTCGAACGCCGCGGCCCTGGCGGCCGGGCGGAAGGTGCAGGTCGAGCCGACAACCGTTTTAGAGTTTGTGGCTGGTCTTCTGGGTCGCGCCGGCAGCCGACCACCTGGCACAACCGCCGGGCTCTCCTGACGGAGCCGGGAGGTTCGTCTCCTGGTCAGGTCATGGGAGTCCAGTCGTGGCCACAGACGTTACCATATGATTTTGTATCTGTACAAGCCTCTGCGTCCCGATGGGACGGCAGGCAACGAGCGCCCGGGGCGGAACCTCGCGAGCAGGCCGGCCCTGCCCACCGGAAGTGCTATGTGTTACGATAGCGATCGATCTGGCGGGCGCGCCCGCGCCGATCGTCCACAATAGACACTATCTCGGGTGGAAGCTGCGGACCTATGACAACCACTCTGCGTATGCCTGTCACTGCCCCGGGTCGGCTGCCCGTACTGGGCCACGCGATACAGATGAGAAGGAGGCCGCGAGAGTTCCTCCTCTCGCTGCAGTCGGGCGAGGCGGTGACCACCATCCGGCTCGGCCGGGAGACCGTGTATGTGATCAACGACCCGGAGCTCATCCGCCAGGCGATCCGCGATCCGGACACCTTTGGCAAGGGCGGGCCGATCACGGAGCGCTTTCGCACCATGTTCGGCAACGGTCTGGGGATCTCCGACGGAGATTTCCACCGGCGCCAGCGAGCCCTGATCCAGCCTGCCTTCCACCACACGAAAATCCTCCACTACGCCTCGATCATGACCGGTGCGGCCGCGGCGATGGTGGACCGCTGGCAAGATGGCGGACGGCTCGCGGTGGACCGGGAGATGGGCGACCTCGCGCTGACCAGCGTGACGAAGGCGATGTTCTCGGCGGACACCAATGTCGACCGGGCACAGTTCATGGCCGCCACCACGGTGGTCCTCGGCGGCCTGTTCCGTCGGGTGGTCGACGCGTCCGGACTGCTGACCAGGCTGCCCACGCCGGGCAACCTGCGGTACCGCGGCGCCGTGGACCACGTGCGGCGGACCATCGATCAGCTGATCAACGACTACCGGGCCAGCGGCGCGGACCACGGCGACCTGCTGTCCATGATGCTGCTCGCCCGTGGCGAAGACGGTGCGCCGGCAATGAGTGACCAGCAGGTACACGACGAGGTCGTGACGTTCTTCATCGCTGGTGCGGAAAGCATCGCCAACACCCTCGCGTGGGTGTTCCACGAGCTCGCCACCCATCCTGACGTGGAGCGGCGCCTGCACGCGGAGGTCGACGAGGTGTTGGCCGGCCGGCCGGCCGAGTACCGGGACATCCCGGCGCTGGAGTACACCCGCCGGGTGGTCAATGAGACTCTGCGCATGCGGACACAGGGCTGGGCGTTGAGCAGATTCACCAAGACGGCCACCGAGATCGGGGATTACCACATCCCCGCCAACGCCTCGATCATGTACAGCCCGCACGCGCTGAACCACAATCCGGCCTTCCACCCCGATCCCGAACGGTTCGATCCCGACCGCTGGTCACCGGAGCGCGCGAAGGACATACCGCGTGGTGCGTTCATCCCCTTCGGCACCGGCAGCCACACGTGTATCGGCGAGCCGTTCGCCCTCACCGAGATGGTCGTCACGCTGGCCACCGTGGCCGCGCGGTGGCGGCTGCTGTCCGTACCAGGGCACCACCCGCGACCCAAGTTCGCCTTCACGATGCCGGTGAACGCACTTCCGATGACGGCACAGCGTCGCGACCCCGGCCGCCGGTTGCCGCCCCGGCTCGGCGTGAACGCCCCCACCGGCGCATGACCGGTCGCTCGACCACGCTGTACAGCAGCCACGAGGCGAACACCGACACCAGCAGGTAGGCCGCCGAGCACGCCAGCATCAGCGCCACGCCCGCCCTCCGATGCGGATCGATCAGTGGATAGGTGTACTGCATGATCAGCCAGTGGGTCATGTAGAACGCGAAGGACAGGTCACCGAGCCAGATCCACAGCGGCCGCCGGAGGAAGGTCCGGCGATCCTCGATGTCGGTCTGTGCCGCCGCGAGAATCACCATCGCGAGCGGAATCACCAGCAGCACGCCATTGCCGTACGGGTAGTACAGCGACATCGCGAGCAGCACCGCCACCGGCAGCAGGACCAGGCCGTAGCGGAAACGTCGCGGGTACCAGTTGCCGGTCAGTACGATCCTGGCGAGCAGGATGCCCAGCACGAACTCGAGCATCCGGGTCAGCGGGAAGTTGTAGGTGAGCCACACCTGCACCTCGGTCGCCTGCAGCCCCGACCACTTGGGTTCGGCGGGGGTCAGTCGCATCACCAGGACCGGGACCGCCGCGATGAGCAGGACGCAACCGATGGCGTAGTACCACAGACGCCTGGCGGGAATCTTGGAGATCGCCCAGAGCAGCAACGGGAAGCAGAGGTAGAAGAACGCCTCGCAGGACAGCGACCACGACACCGGGTTGACGCCCACCTGCACGTGCTTGTCCGGTGTCCACGCGTCCACCAGGAACAGCGTGGTCGTGCCCTGCGCCGCGGTCACCTGTTGGTTCGTCCACAGCAGCAGCACGAGCCCGACGAGCCAGGTCACCGCGTGGTTGGGGAAGATCTTCGCGAGTCGCCGTCGCCAGAAACTCCCGTGCGAGTCCGTCGGCCTGGCCGACCAGGTCAATACGAACCCGCTGAGCAGAAAGAAGAACTCGACGCCGATCAGGGACAGGCGCATGACCAGGGCAGGCATGAAGCTCCGCTCTGGATCCGCGCCCGTATACCAGATCCGCGTGTAGATGTGCGAGATGAAGACGAGGAACGCGGCGAAGAACCGCAGCGAGGTCAGCGAATCCAGCCTGCTCCGGCCGGACACCGCAGCTCCCCGCGTCACTCCCTGACTCTTTGCGACTCCCTGGCTCTCTGCGACTCCCTGACCCTCTGCGCCTGCCTGGTTCTGCGCGCCAAGGTTTTCCTGCACAGTCATAGAACCTCCCTCCCCTCGGCTACCCGCCGCACCAGCGCGTTGGATGCGCTAGCTGACGGGTTGGGACGGCGCGCGGCCCGGTGTGGCCGCGGCGACCTTCTTCTCTGCGGGTCTGGCGGGGATGAACAGCGCCGGAACGAGCGCGAGCCCGGTGAGCACGAGCGCCCAGACGAACGTGTCGCCGAAGGCGGCCGCCCGACCGGCCGGGTTGGCGGCGTGTGCGAGGATCTGATGCTGGAGGAAGACGGCGAACACCGCGGTGCCGAACGAGCCGCCGATCCGCACGATGATGTTGATGGCGCTGGTGGCGTGCGGGACGGCCTCCTTCCCGAGTTCCTGGAAGGCGGCCGCGTTCAGCGGTATCGTCGCCGCGCCGAGGCCGGCACCGAGGATCAGCAGGCCGAGGCCGAGCACCACGTTGTTGACGCCGTGGCCGACGAACGCGTACGGCAAGGTGCCCAGTGTCGCGACGCCCATGCCGACAAGAATGATCGGCCGCGGGTTGACGCGGTCCGCCAGCCTGCCGACGGCGAGGAAGGCGAGCAGCAGGCCGATGCCCTGCGGTGCCAGCAGTAGCCCGGCCTCCTGCGCGCTGTAGCCGCGAGCCTGGATGTAGTAGAGGGGCATCAGGAACACCGCGGCGAACAGCGAGACACCGTACAGCAGGTTCACGCCGGAGGCGGTGGCGAACGAGCGGAGCCGGAACAGCCGCAGGTCGACGATCGCGGAGACGCCCGGTCGCAGCGAGTGCGCGATGTAGGCGACGACGAGCACCACGCCGGCGGTCAGCCAGATGACCGCACTCGGATGGCCGAACCCGTGTGTTCCCGCCTCGGACAGGCCGTAGACCAGCGCCGCCATGCTGGGTGACAGCAACGCCAGGCCGACGAGGTCCACTTTCTGCGCGACGCCACGCTGGCCGGCCGGGATGTACCGCGCGGACGCGGCCAAGGCGACGAGGCAGATGGGCACGTTGATGAAGAACAGCCAGCGCCACGACAGCCGATCCACGATCAGTCCACTGAGGACCGGCCCGATGATCGGGGCGAGCTGCGCGGGTACCGCGAAGATGCTCATTGCCCGGCCGAGCCGGTTCGGGCCGGCCGCCTGGACCAGGATGGTCATCGCGATCGGCATGATCATGCCGCCACCGAGTCCCTGGAGGATGCGGAAAGCGATCAGGCTGCCGGCCGACCACGCCATGCCGGCGAGTACCGAGGCCACCATGAACAGGCCGACCGAGAACATCCACAGTCTCTTGGCGCCGAACCGCTGGGTGGCCCAGCCGCTGAGGGGAACGACCAGGGACAGCGCCAGGATGTAGCCGGTGATCACCCACTGGATCGTGGAAAGCGTCGCCCCGAAAGTGCGACCGAGCTGGTTGACCGCGACTCCCACGATGGTCGCGTCCATCAACGACGCGAAGGCGCCGATGACCGTGGCGAGCGCCAGCCTGACCAGCGCGGGATCGAGTCGGTCCTGGGTGTCCTGAACCGGCGTGGAACTACCGCTTTCGTCGTATGACATCGCGCGATCCAGTCATTCCGGGGTACTGAGAGCACGGTCGACCAGTGTCGTGATGGCCTCGTCCACGGCGTCCTGCTCGGTACCGAAGGTGTAGGTGGACGTGAGGGTGGCGACGGATCGACCGCCGTCGGCGCTGACGCCACCCTGGGACACGGTGCCCGGCATGGTCCCGCCGTGGAACCAGATCCCCGCGTCGCGGCCCTCCAGCGGGCGCCATGCCAGCCCGAGGCCGTACCGCACCCCGGGCCAGGTGCGCGCCCAGGCGGTCGCCTCGACGGTCTCCCGCATCTGGGCCATCCGGTCCGCGGACAGGAGCCGTCCGCCCAGCAGGGCGCGGAAGAACGTGTTCAGGTCGCTGGTGGTGCTGATGATGCCGCGGTCCGGCCCGGGCGGCACGATGATCGAGGTGTCGGTCAACGCTTCCGCACCCGGAAACCGGGTGTACGCCGTCGCGCTCGGCTGGGGCAGATAGGCGCACGTTCCCGGGGTCAGGGTGTGCCGCAGGCCCAGCGGCTCGATGACGCGCTCGTGAGTCTCGCGCTCCCACGAGTGGCCGGTCACCTGTTCGACGAGCATCCCGGCCAGCGCGTAGTTGGTGTTGGCCGGGATGAAGCGGGTCTCCCCGGCCGGGTCGCTCGCATCCGGTACCCAGTGCGGCGGCTGCCGCGTCGCCAGGTGCACCAACTCCCGCGGCCGGAACGCGTGGAACCGTTCCCGCCGGTACCCCCCGGGCGTGATGTCCGCGGCCATCGGCAGTTGCTTGTCGTACTCGCGCAGGCCGCTGGTCTGCCGCAGGAGATTGGCCACGGTGATCCGGTCGCCGTCGTTGCCGTTGCCCCGCACCACGCCGGGCAACCACTTCTCGACGGTGTCGGTCAGGGCCAGCCTGCCCTCGTCGACCAGTTGCAGCACGACCGTGGCGGTGAAGGTCTTGGTGTCGTCGCTGATCCGGTAGTACGCGTTCCACGGCATCGGCGCCCGGGTGGCCAGGTCGGCGACTCCACCGCGGGCGACAGTGACGCCCGCGGCGGTCTGCACCTCGGCCAGTACGCCCGTCGCACCGGCCGCCACGATCGCGTCCACGCCAAGCTGAAGCGCGTTCCGGTCGTACCCGCTCATCCGCCCTCCTCGCGGCATGACGTGCAACAACTCCGGTTGTACAAGCCCTGCTCACCCGGCGGGCTTGCGACACGTCAGGATCAGGTATCCCACCTTCTCCCGGCACAGTCCGAACACGGCTCCGATGCCGCGTTCGAGGGCGTCGACCCGCTCGCCTCCGTAGACGGCCGCGAGTTCGGCCCGCTGCCCGGCGAGCTTGTCGAAGAACTCGACATAGGTCCGGCGCACCCGGTCACCGCAGTCGAGACCCTCCAGGACCTCGAAGCCGGCCGCCTCGGCGGTCCTGACGACGTCGGTCAGCGCCGCCGGCGGATCGAATATGGCGTTTCCCTTGAGGATCTCGCGCTCCTCCGGCGTCAGCTCCGCCAGCCTCGGGTACTCCGAGAAGACGAAACGACCGCCGGGACGCAGTACCCGGAATATCTCACTGAGCCACCGCGCCTTGTCCTCGGCGTTCGGCAGCGAATCGAAGGCGATCGCCGCATCGAACGTCTCGTCCCGGTACGGCAGCGAGCACGCGTCCGCCCATTCGATCGATACCCGTCCCCGCAGCCCGGCGGACACGACCCGCTTCGCGGCATCCTGGACCTGCCAATGGCTCACCGTGATACCGGTGACCGACACGTCGTGCCGCTGAGCCATCCGCACCGCGGGTTCGCCGACGCCGCACCCCACGTCGAGGAGCCGCTGCCCCCGGCGCAGCGCAAGCCGCTCCTCCATCATGCCGGTGAGCCGGTTCATCGCCTGCAGGAACGGCGTCTCGTCCGCATCGCTCTCCCAGTACCCGACGTGCAGGTTCCCGCCGACGATCTCCACCAGATCGCCGATGTCGTCGTAGTATTCGCCGACGTGATCGATCACCGGATTCGGTTGCTCGGGCATGGCACCCCCAGTTCGCGAAGGGTTGGGTCGATGGACAGCGGATGCAGGAGCGTCACGCCCCCGACGGCGCAGTGGTCGCGCGCACGCAGAGGGCCACCGATGGCAGCGACAGGGTGCCGTCGCCGCCCCGGTACCGCTCGACCGCGGCACCGACCGCCGCCCAGAGTTCCGCCGCGTGCTGGGCGCCCAGCCGATCCTGGACAAGGGCGAGCAGCTTGGGCGGCGACACCGCCTGGTTGAACTCGACGTACTCCCGCACGGAGCCGAGTCGGAACGGCACCACGAACTCCGTGACCGACACCTCCGTGAAGCCGGCCTCGGTCAGCTCCGCGGTGAGGCGGTCCGGATCGGACATGCTGAAGGGACCGGGCATCTGCGGCCGGGCCGGCGGCAGACCCAGGCGCTGCGCCATCACCGCGTAGCCGGCGGACATCATCGGCGTCCGGCCCGGCTCCGACCACACCGACGCGGCAAGAACGCCACCGGGCACCAGCAGCCGGGCCAGCCTCCGGAACGCCGCCACGTGGTCGGTGGCGAACATCAGTCCCCACCTGCTGAGTACCACGTCGAACGAGGCCGCCGGCAGGTCGACCGTCTCCAGGTCGCCGACCAGGAACTCCACGTTGTCCAGACCGGCCGTTCGCCGCCTGGCCACCTCGATCATCTCGGCCGCGATGTCCAGCCCGACAACGTGCCCGCGTGGCCCTACCGCGCGGGCGGCGGTCGCCAGCGGCTCTCCCAGCCCGGTGGCCACGTCCAGGACCCGCTGCCCGGCACGAACTCCACCGAGTTCCAGCAGTTGGTTGGTCATCGCCGCGCCACCACATTCGAACCTGTCGTGCATGGCTTCCCAGCCGGCGCTGATCGCGTTCCATGAATCGCGGATCTCCGCCTTGATGACCTGAGGATCAGCCTGCATCGATGACATGATCTCCCGTTCCTCGGTTGGGCACCACCGACCGGGGACTGATCCGCCGGCGGGCCGGTCTGCCGCCTTCCCTTCCTCACTGTAGCTTCGCACTATTGACTTGTATAGTCTCCGCGTACACTCGGTACCCGGATGGGCTACCGCTACTCGCGGTTCCTCCCCTCTGATCGAAATAGCTGTGCTTTTCTATAGCTGGTCCGCGCGGGAGGTGTGGGAGATGGTCGTCGCGATCACCGATGACCGCTGGGCGGCCGTCCGGACTTCCGTCCGGGCCACCGGCGACCGCTTTGCCGATCTGCTGTCCTCGGCGGGAGACACCCGGGCGCCGGCGATCGGAACCTGGTCGGTGGCGGAGACCGCCGCACACGTCGCGACCGTCGCCTGGCTGTACACGTTCATGGTCGCGCCGCAGCACCCACCGTTTCCGATCCCGGGCCTGGCCGACCGGATCCGCAACACGACAACGGCCAACCTCGCCGAACTCAACGAGGTCACCCTGGCGCACCTCACGGAACGGTCGCTACCGGCGCTCGGGGAACGGCTGCGCGCCGACGTCGACCACATCCTGCGGGCCAGCGACGGACTCGACCCCCGGCAGCGCATCGCCTGGCTCGGCGACGCCCGGCTCTCTGTCGCGTCCGTCCTCGCCCACCTGCTCAACGAGTTGCTGATCCACGGCCGCGACATCGCCCGCGCCACACGGGCGCGATGGGTCTACCCGCCGCAGGACGCCGCCATGGCCCTCGAACTCTTTCTCTTCGGCCTGCTGAGCGGCGATGCCGGGCGCCTCATCAGCAGGAACGAGCGGGTGCGACACCGCGATGTCACGGTCGAGGTGCGGTCCCGGCACACCACGCCGGTCCTGCTCGTCCTGAACGACGGGCGGCTGTCGGTCGAGCCCACCGGGCGGGCTGTCGACGCGCACGTGCTGCTGGACCCGGCCGCGTTCATGCTGATGCTGTTCGGCCGGGTCGGCCGGACGAGAACCGCGCTCTGCGCCAAGATGCTCGTGTGGGGCCGCCGCCCGTGGTTGTTGCCGGCGCTCCTCGGTACGGTGCGGATGCCCTGAGTGGCGGGTCAGCGCACGGCCTCGGCGAGGAGATCGACCTGCGTCAACTCCGACGTGCACGGGTAGAGGATCAGCTCGTCGCAGCCGATCCCGGCGAAGTCGTCCAGCGCCTGCCGTACGGCGGGCACGTCCGTCAGGGCGGTGCTCTCCGCCCAGTCCCCGTCCACACCAGCGAACGCGTAGTAGTGCGTGAGGCATTCTCGCGCGTGGTCCCGCGCCCGCGGCCCGAGGGCGAAGTAGGCGAATCCCATGATGTGCGGTGTGCCCTCCCGGCCCTGCCCGGCCCATTCGGCGCGCGCCTTGTCCGCCCACTCCCCCACGGTCTTGGCGTCCACCGAGCCGGCGATCCAGCCGGCGCCGTAGCGGGCGGCACGACCGAACGCGGCGTCGCTGATGCCGCCGATCATCACGGGCGGACCGGTCCCGCCCGGACGCGGGCCGATACCCGTCCCACCGGCCCAGGTCCGCTGGATCTCGTCGAGCATCGCGTCGAAGCGACGACCGCGCCCCGACGTCGGCAGTCCGGACACCTGATAGTCGTCGTCGCGGGCGCCGATCGCCATGCCCAGCACCAGCCGCCCGCCGGACAGCCGGTCCACCGAGGCGGCCTGCTTGGCCAGGAGGGCGGCGTTGACCCGGTACGGTGCGATGAGGATCGTCGTCGCGAGACGGATCCGCTCGGTGGCTCCGGCGACTGCCGCCAGGGTCACCAGCGGCTCGTAGTTGTCGTACACCAGCCGGTCGATGATGCCGACGCACGAGAAACCGGCGCGTTCCGCACGCCGCGCCCACTCCAGCACCACCGCGCCGTCAGTACCGGGAATCGTGGCCGGAAGGCCAATCCCCACGTCCATGCTCGCCTCCGTGTGGCTGCTCACAACGGTCAATCGGACACGTGCGTGAACTCACCCCGCCGGGTGAGCAACATGTAGTACCCACCGAGTTCCAGCGGGACCCCGCTCGCTCCGCTGCGCAGTCCCGAGTACCGGTGCATGCGCAGCGGCAGGACCCGGAAGTCGAAGCTCACCCGGGTCACCCCGGTCCCGTTGGGGTGGCTGCCGTGCTTGAGCCGCAGCGCGTCGAACCGGAGGAACTGGCCGGGGGACATCTCCACCGGATGAAACTCCCCGGCGTCCGGTTCGGTCTCGATCCACACCGTGTTCGTGGCGAACGCCCTCGTCACCGGCAGCCAGTAGTTGATGGTGCCGGTCTGATGGTTGTAGTCGGAGTCACGATGGAACTCCCGGGAAGCCGTCACGCCCGGGTACTGCACGCGGAAGCTGGGCACGCGCTGCACGCACAGATCCTCGCCGTAGTCCGGTGCGATCCGCTCCCGCAGGAACCGCTCGTAGTGTGCGCGGATCTGCGGATAGCGCTGGTAGAAGACCGCGTGGACCGGCGCGTCCTGGTCGCCGGTCGACCCCTCGGGCAGCGGGTAGTGCTCGTGCAGTGATTCAAGTCGGTCGATGCCTAGTACCGCTGCCGCGACCGAGGGAAACGGGTACTCGCGGAGGTCGTAGGTCTCGACCCGACGGGGTAGCACAGCCTGGCTCATCCCAGTCCCACCTTTCCCAGTCCCACCTTCGCGATCTGGCCGGGCCGCCCGGTGCCCATGGACAGTAGGTTGACAAACATAGTACGGCGCCTGGTGCGCGGTGGGCAATCCAGGTGCGGCGCCGCCGGCCCGTCACCGACGGACTCTCACCGGGAATCGCTGTAACAGCAACGATTTCCGCTGCTCGCGGGTGGGTGTCCAGGAGCGCGGGTGACTCGGCCAGGCTTGCCGGACTCACACGATCGCTATACGATACTTTAGTCACGGAATCTCTCGACGCACCGGCCCACACCACTCTGGGGGATCCTCATGCGCGTCTTGTTCGTCTCGCCACCTGGGATCTGTCACTTCTTCCCGCTCGTGCCGCTCTCCTGGGCGTTCCGCCTCGCCGGACATGAGGTGCTGTACGCCTTCGCCGAGCACAGTGACGAAGCGGCGAGCGCCGGACTGCACGTCGTCGACGTGGCGCCGGGCTACAGCAAGCTCGCGGTGGCCGGTCAGAACCGCGAGCAGTGGGAGAAGATGACGAGCGAACGGCTCGAGGACCTCAACGACTTCGCTCCGTTGCTGGCGGAGGCCAACCGGCCGATGGTCGACGGTCTCATCCGGCTGGCGACGCGCTGGCGGCCGGATCTGGTGGTACACGAGCAGATCGCCACGGCCGGGTTGCTCGCGGCCGCGCGGATCGGCGTCCCGGCCGTCCAGCACAATGTCGGCTTCACCCCCACCAACGGTGTGCACGCCTCGGTGCTCAAGCACCTGGCCGACCTGGCCGACCGCCACGACATCGGCGGGACGCCGGAGCCGGTGGCCGTCGTGGAGGTGGTTCCGCCGAGCATGCTGCCCGGCGGACCCGAGGGCTGGCCGATCGCGTTCGTTCCCTACAACGGCGGGCGCATCCTGCCGGACTGGCTGTTCGAACGGCAGGACCGGCCACGAATCGCGGTCACTCTCGGCTCGCTCGCCGAGCAGTTCACCGGTCTCGCCGCCGCCGAGGCGATCATCCGGATCGCCCCTGCGGTGGACGCCGAATTCGTGCTGGCGCTGGGCGATGTCGACCTCGGCAGGCTCGGCCAGTTGCCGCCCAACGTGCGGGCAGTCGGCTGGGTCCCGCTCACCGCGCTGCTGAAGACGTGCGCCGCGGTGGTGCACCACGGCGGTGGCAGCACGACGCTGACCTCGCTGGAGGCGGGGACTCCCCAGTTGGTGGTGCCCACGCTCGGGGACCAGCCCATCAACGGCGAGGCGGTGCGCGACCGGGGAGTGGGGCTCACCGCGCCCGCCGGCGAGGTGGACGCCGCGCTGGTGCGCCGGTTGCTGGCCGAGGAGCGATTCCGCACCGCCGCCGCCGAGGTACGCGCGGAGATGCGCAGCCTGCCGTCGCCCGCCGAGACCGTCTCCCGGCTCAGCGCGCTCGCCGCCTGACCGCCTGGCTGACCGGACCGCCTGACCGGCTGGCTGACCGGACCGTCAGCCTGCCTGGCTGACCGGACCGCCTGGCTGACCGGACCGTCAGACCGCCTGGCTGACCGACGACATGTTGAAGCCCGCGACTCGCATCGGCGGCATGGCGCAGTGCGTGAACGCCTCGCCCCACTCGCGCGCCCGGGTCGGCACCGCGGCTCCCACCTCCACCACCCGGCCCAGCAGGTCCACCGGGCTTTCGTTGAACCTGAAGTTGTTGACCGCGCCCACCACCTCGCCGCGCTCGACCAGGAAGACACCGTCGCGGGTGAGTCCGGTGAGCAGCAGCGTGGGCAGGTCGACCTCCCGGATGTACCACAACGTGGTGAGCAGCAGACCCCGCTCGGTACCGGCGACCAGGTCCGCCAGGGAGCCGCTCGCGCCCGCACCCTCCAGGATGAGGTTGTCGATGTGCGGGGTGACCGGCACACCGGTCAGTGCCGCCGAGTGGCGGGTCTGCACCAGGGCGGTGAGCACCCCGTTGTCGATCCACTGTGTCCGGTGTACCGGCAGGCCGTTGTCGAACACCGAGACGCGCTCGTCGGAGCCGGGAGCCAGCACGAACGGCGCGCACTCCAGTCCCGGCTCCGCGGGGTCCGCGCGCAGCGTGAGAGGCGCGTCGCTGAGCCGCTCGCCGACCCGGGTACCACCGCCGGGCGCGCTGTAGACGGTCTGCCCCTCGGCCGCCTCCCGGCCACCGGCCGACCAGTACGCGTAGGTCATGAGGTCGGCGACGGCGACCGGCGGTACGAGCGCCTCGTACCGCCCCGCCGGCAGCGGTACCCGCCGGCGCGCCCAGCCCAGCCGCTCGTCGACCTGCGCGTAGAGGCTGGCGATCCCGCCGGCGCTCAGGTCCTCCGCCGAGCCCGCCCAGGCGGAGCCGAGTCCACCGGCCGACCTGCCGGTCAGCTCGACGTAGCCGGTGTGGTGGTCGGCGCGCCGCCGTACCCCGGCAGAGGTGGCCAGGAAGACCGACCGCGCGCCGCGTTCGGCGTACCCGTAAAGGCTCTGCCCGCGCGCCCGCGCCTCGCCGAACGTCGCACCGAGCGCGGGCGCGAGCGCCGCGAGCGCCGCCACCGAGGTTTCCGGCACCGGTGCGGCCCAGTCCGCGTCGGCACCGGCGCAGTCGACAAGTGGCTGCGCGTCCTCGGCGGGCTCCGCGGCCCGGGCCGCGCCCTCGGCCGCCGCCACCAACTCGGACAGCCTCCCGTCCACGTCACCGCGGTGGGCGACGATCCCGGCGCTGGTACCGCGCCCGCCGTCGACGGTCGCGACGACCGTCAGCCGCCGGCCACTCGCCAACCCGTCGGTTGTCAGGCTGTTGTCGGCCCACCGGATGTTCGCCTCGCTGTCCTCCGTGACGATGGCGACGCAGCCGTCCGCGCGGCACATCTCCAGCGCGCGCTCGGCGATCTCGTGCGACGGCAACCTCATCGGCCCACCCTCTCCCGCGCGGTGTCCAGCACCCGGACCCGGCCGAACAGCGCCGCCGGGCAGCCGTGGCTGACCGCGGCCAACTGCCCGGGTTGGCCCTTGCCGCACATCGACGCTCCGGACAGCAGGTATGTCTGCGGGCCGCCCAGCGCCCGCAGCGAGTTCCAGAACCCGGGCGTCGAGCCCTGGTAGGCCACGTCTCGTAGCTGACCGGCCAGCCGCCCGTGCCGGATGCGGTAGAAGCGCTGCCCGGTGAACTGGAAGTTGTACCGCTGCATGTCGATCGACCAGCTGTTGTCGCCGACGACGTAGATGCCGTCGGCCACGTCCCCGATCAGCTCGGCGGTGTCCGGCCCACCCGGCGCCGCGGCCAGCGACACGTTCGCCATGCGCTGCACGGGTATGTGCGAGAACGAGTCGGCGTACGCGCAGCCGTTGGAGCGGTCCAGGCCCACCAGCCGCGCCGTCCGGCGGTCGACCTGGTAGCCAACCAGCACGCCGTCGCGTACCAGGTGCCACGACTGCGCGGCCACACCCTCGTCGTCGTACCCGATGGTGGCCAGGCCGTGCGCCGTGGTGCGGTCCGCCGTCACGTTCATGACCGGCGATCCGTACCGCAGCCGGCCGAGCTGGTCGGGGGTGGCGAACGAGGTGCCCGCGTACGCGGCCTCGTAGCCCAGCGCCCGGTCCAGCTCGGTGGCGTGCCCGATCGACTCGTGGATGGTCAGCCACAGGTTCGTCGGATCGATGACGAGGTCATAGGCGCCCGGCTCGACCGACGGTGCGGCCGCCTTGGCGCGCAGCTGCTCCGGCAGCGCGTCCAGTTCGCCGGCCCAGTCCCAGCCGGTACCGGTCAGGTACTCCCAGCCGCGCGCGACCGGCGGACCCAGCGTGCGGAGCGTCTGGAACCCACCCCCCGCCCGGTCCACGCGTACCGCTGTGACCATGGGGTGTACCCAGACCCGGCGCTGCGTGGTGGTGGTACCCGACGAGTCGGCGTAGAACTTGTCCTCCCGGCTGGCCACCAGCCGGGCCACGACGTGGTCCACGCCGCCGGCCGCCAGCAGCATCCCGCTCCACTCCTGGAGCTTGGCCACCCGCTCGTCGCCGGGTACCTCCAGCGGGTCGATCAGGTGGTCGGAGCTCCACGTCGCGTCCCGGTACACGGGCTCCGGCGCCAGCTCTACCGGCGTGCCGCGCAGCGCCCGTACGGCACGGGCCACCGCACATGCCTGACCGGCGACCCGCGCCGCGTCGTCCGGGGTGAGCCCGATCCCGGCGGCGAATCCCCAGACACCGCCGACCAGCACGCGTACCCCGAAACCGACCTCGCCGCTGTCATCGCTGCCCTGCAGCCGCCCGTCGCGTACCCGCAGCTCCAGCTGCCGGCGCCGGCCGAGCCGGAAGTCGGCGTGCCGGGCGCCGCGAGCGGCGGCGCGGTCGATCGCGGCGTCGGCCATGGCCCGTGCCGGCGCCTCGACAGGGACCGTCGCCTGCTCCACCGCCATGCCCCACCTCCCAAACTCTGCTATCCCTATAGAAAGCTACCAAGCCCCAGTGCGGGCAAGCGTCCTGGTTTGCTTTAATAGTATATGGTAACGTGAGCGCCTCAAGCCACTGCTGGGAGGGAGCCGCTCGTGAGTCAGCCCGCGTCCACCGTGGACATACCCGCCGCACCGGACCCCGGATCGCCGGCCTCGCTGCGCGCGGCGTCCTGGGACCGCATCCGCGAACTGTTCCCGCTGCGCCCCGACACGGTGCACATGAACTCCGGCACGGTCGGCGTGATGCCCTACCCGGTGCTCGACGAGTACACCACGGCGACCCGCGAGTGGACCGGCAGCCTCGCGAACATCTACCCGCCAAGCCTCTACCCGGACTACCGGGCCGCCATCGCCCGGGATTTCGGCGTCGACCAGGACGAGATGGTCATCTGCCACAACGCGACCGAGGGCATGAGCCGGATCATCTCCGGGCTCGACCTCAGGGCCGGGGACGAGGCGTTGACCACGACGCACGAGTGCTTCTCGGTGCTGTCGAACCTGAACCTCGTCCACAACCGGCACGGCCTGAGCGTCCGGAAGCTGACCCTGCCCACCGGGTACGACGTGCGCGCCGAGGAGATCGTCGCGCTGTTCGAATCGGCGATCACCCCGCGTACCAGGGTGATGCTCTTCGCGGGCGTCACTCTCTTCGGCGGCGTCCGGATGCCGATGCGCGAGCTGTGCTCGCTGGCCCAACGGCACGGCATCGTCACCGTAGTCGACGGCGCGCTGCTGCCCGGGATGCTCGACTGCGACCTGCGCGCGGCCGGGGTCGACTTCCTCGTCGGTTCCGGTTCGAAGTGGCAGTGCGGCCCGCTGGGCACCGGCCTGCTGTATGTGCGCAACCGGGTGGTACCGCGGTACAACCCGCTGCCGCTGCCCACCTTCTGGCCGGTGATCTCCACCTGGTACCCGCTTGAGGGCGCGCCGCCACCGCGCTCCCACCCGGACACCGCGGCGACCAACAACATGGGCGACTACCTGCAGAGCGCGGGGAGCGCGAGCATCGCCCGGGCGGCGGCGCTCGCCAGGGCGTGCGAGGTCTGGGACGGGATCGGCCGGCAGCGCATCGAACGGTACGTCCTGGACCTCGGCCAGTACACCAAACAGCGCATCGCGGAGCGCTTCGGCCCGGCGGCGCTGTACTCGCCGGCCGCCGACGATCGCCTGAACTCGCCGGTCACCGCGTTCAACCCGTTCCGCGACCCGCGGGACGCGTACGACGGCTGGAAGTTCGAGGCCCTCGTCGACCGGCTGGAGCGGGAACACCAGATCTGGATCCGCTGGGTCGAGTTCGACGTGCCCGGCTCACCCCGCATGCACTACGCCGCGCGGCTGTGCACGCACCTGTTCAACAACCGTGACCAGATCGACCGGGCCCTGGCCGTCATCGCCCGGCTGGCCGACGAGCTGTCCTGACAGGAGGGTCCACAATGGAGGCTGCGCACCGCCACGGAGGCACGCTGCGGCTCTACGGCCCCGGCAGCATGGACCACCTGGACCCGGCGTGCGCCTACTACGCGCTCGGCGGCCAGGTCATCCGGCTGTTCGCCCGGCAACTGTTCACCTACCGGGCGGTGCGGGACCTGCGCGACCGGGCGGCCATCACCCCGGTGCCCGACGTCGCCGCCGAGATCCCGACGGTGGACAACGGCGGGGTGAGTGCGGACCACGCCACCTACACGATCCGGCTGCGGCCCGGCGTGCGGTGGGACACCGGGCCTGCCCGCGAGGTGACCGCGCACGACTTCGTCCGCGGGTTCAAGCGGATGTGCAATCCGGTGACCCGAGCCGGTGCCATCACCTACTTCACCAGCACCATCCGCGGCATGGCCGGATACTGCGACGGCTACGCCCGGGCGGTACCGGGCCGCCACCCGTCGGCCGGCCAGCTCGCCGCATACCAGAACTCGCACGAGATACCGGGTGTCCGCGCCGCCGACGACCGGACCCTGGTCTTCCAGCTCATCAGGCCGGCCAACGACTTCCTCAACATCCTCGCGCTGAGCTTCGCCTCCGCGGCACCGGCGGAGTACGACGCGTTCGTGCCCGACAGCGACGAGTTCCGCCGCGGCGTACGGTCCGACGGCCCGTACCGGATCAGCCTGTACCTGCACGGCAGGCAGATCCGGCTGGCACCCAACCCGGCATGGCGGCCGGACGCGGACCCGGTGCGCCACCAGTACCTCGACGGGGTCGAGGTGACGATGGAGCACGCGACACCGGAACAGGTGGGCCGGAAGATCGCGGCCGGTGAGGCGGACCTGTCCTGGGCCTCCCCCATCACCGAGCCGTACGAGGTCAGCCCGACCGACCCCGGAAACGACCTGGGCTACGCGCTGAACCCGTACCTCGTCTTCAACCTCCAGAGCCCGAACGCCGGCGGCGCGTTGGGGAAGCTCAAGGTACGCCAGGCGATCGCCTATGCGATCGACAAGATGGCCATCGCCGAGATATACGACAAGCTGGAAGCGGGCACGGTGATGCGGCCGGCGCACAACGCCATCCCGCCCTGCAACGACGGTCACCGGGACTTCAACCTCTACCCCACCCCCGGCGACCGCGGCGACCCGGACACGGCCCGGCGGTTGCTCGCCGAGGCGGGGTACCCCGACGGCCTGACGCTGGTCGCCGCGCACCGCGACGTGGACGCGAACCCGGAGGTGGCCCGCTCGTACGCGGCCGATCTGGCCAGGTGCGGCATCACCGTCCGGTTCCGGGCGTTCGGGCACGCCGGGTACTACCCGTTCCTGCAGGACCCCGCGAATGCCCGCGCCGGCCGGTGGGACATCTCGGCGCCGTCCTGGACGCCCGACTGGTACGGCAACAACGGCCGCGCCTACCTGCAGCCGATGTTCCAGACCAACGGCGCACGGGGCACCAGCAACTACGGCTGCTACAGCAATCCCGACGTCGACCGGCTCATCGAGGAGGCGCTCGCCACGACGGACCGCGCCCGGGCAACGGCGCTGTGGCACGAGGTCGACCTGCTGGTGATGCGGGATGCCGCGATCGTCCCGATCCTCGTCCACGCACCGACCATCCCGCACCTGCGCGGAGCCCGGGTCCGCAACGCGATCGCCATGCCCACTGTGGACCGCTGGTTCGATCTGTCCAACCTGTGGCTGGACTCCACCACCTGAGCACCAGGGGGAGCACCCGATGGCACCCGAAGCGCCGGCACGGGGCGGCGTCCTGACGATGGTCGGCGGCGGGGACGTCGACCACCTCGACCCCGCGCTCGCATACCACACCGTCACCCGTGGCGTGATCCGCGCGTACACCCGGCAACTGGTCACGTACCCGTCCAGCCGGGACCGGAGCGCCACCGCCGTCATCGTCCCGGACCTGGCCACCGAGGCCGCCGGCCCGGTCGACGGCGCGGGCCGGCGGTACCGGTTCACCCTGAAGGAGGGTGTCCGGTGGGACGCGCCGTCGGGAAGCCGGCCGGTCACCGCGGCCGACGTGGTACGGGGCATCAAGCGCCTCGCCCACCCCATGGCGCCCAGTCCCGGGCTGCCGTACTACCTGAGCACCATCGAGGGCTTCGCGGAGTTCCGGGACGGGCTCGTGGGCGTGGACCGCAGCCCGGCGGCGATCGCCGGGTACATCGAGGACACCGAGGTGCCGGGAGTCCGCGCCGAGGACGGGCGCACGGTCGTGTTCACCACCTGCCACGCCATGCCCGACTTCCTCAACATCCTGGCCCTGCCGTTCGCCACCCCCGCGCCGGTGGAGTACCTGCGGTACGTCCCGGGCAGCGCGCGGATGGCACAGGCGATCATCTCCAACGGCCCGTACCGGCTGGCCCGCTACACCCCCGGTGGTGAGATCGCGCTGGAGCGCAACCCGGCCTGGGGGCCAGCGACCGACGGCGTACGCCGGTCCTATGTGGACGGTATTCTGGTGCGGGAGGGCATCGCCGAGGACAAGTGCTACCAGATGGTGATGTCGGGCGAGGCCGACATGCTCTGGGACATCCAGCCGCCGACCGGTCGGCTGGCCGGGCTGTTCGCCACCGGCGACCCCCGGCTGGAGGTCTGCCCGGCGGGCCTGCTGAGCCCGTACCTCGTCATCAACTTCCTGAGCCCCAACAACGACGGCGCCCTGCTGCGCCTCGGCGTGCGGGAGGCCCTCCAGTACGCGGTGGACAAGGCGGCCGTCGCACAGGTGTGGGGTGGACCCAGGCTCAACGACATCGCCGAGCAGATCCTGCCGCCGCTGTGCACCGCGCACCGCGAGGCGCGGCCGTACGCCACCGCGGGCGGCGCGGGCGACCCAGCCCAGGCGCGGCGGTTGCTCGCCGAGGCGGGGTATCCCGACGGGCTCACGCTGAAGCTGGTCTTCCGTGACCGGGACATCCACCCGGAGACCGCGCGGGCGGTGCGGGACGGCCTCGCCCGGGCCGGCATCCACGCCGAGCTGATCGCGGTGTCCATCGGCGACCTGTTCGCGCGCTACCTCGGCTCGGCCGCGGCGGCCCGGGCCGGGCGGTGGGACATCGCGCTGTCCGGCTGGGAGCCGGACTGGCACGGCAACAACGGCCGCGTCTACCTCCAGGCCCTGTTCGACAGCTCAGGCGTATCGGCGAACGACGACTGGGGCACCAACTTCGGCCACTACCGCGGCAGCCGGGCGAACGAGCTCATCAACGCGGCGCTGACCTGCGCGGACCACGCGCGCGCCGACGAGTTCTTCCGGCAGGCCGAGGCAGAGGTGATGCGGGACTGTGCGATCGTGCCCATCCTGTTCGCGCACCAGTACTGGCTCCACTCCCGGCAGGTACGCGACTGGCTGCCCTACCCGGTGCTCAACGGGGACCTCACCAACCTCTGGCTCGACCGCGCATCCGGCAAGCGGGAAGGGGATCGGCGATGACGGCTCGGCAGGCGGACACCGCGCTGGTGGTGCGGTCCCTTCCGGGACCAGCGACGTACATGTGCGGCCTCACCTGGGACGGCCACCAGCTCTGGCACTCCGACCAGGAGGCGCTGCGAATCTACGCGATCGACCGGGAGACCGGCGCCGTGCGGCGGGTCATCGACTGCCCGTGGGTGCGCGCCGACCTGGCGAACCACGACGGGCTGCTGTGCCAGGTGGGCGGCCGGCCCAAGCGCATCGTGCTGGTGGACCCGGCGACCGGGCGGACCGCCGGCCAGAAACGGGTGCTGCCGGCCAGCGGCCGGCTGTGCGGCATCGAGACGGGGCCGGACGGGATGTGGATGTGCCTGCGCGCGCCGGCGGTCGTGCAGTTGCGCGACATGGAGTCGATGACGGTGCGGCGGGAGTATCCGGTGCCGGGCTCGCCCTCGGGCCTGACATACGTCGACGGGGTCGTGGTGTATTCCGAGTTCGACGGCGGCGTGGTGCGGGCCGTGGACGCCGGGACCGGCGAACCGCTCGGCACGGTACCGGTCGAGGGCCACCCGACCGGCATGACGTGGGACGGCGAGCACCTGTGGTACTGCGACTTCGCCACCCGCACGGTCAAGGCGATCCGGCTGGAGGACGTGCTGAACGGGAGGGGCCGTGACTGAGCCGAGGTACCTGGACGCGATCGAGTTCACCATGGCGGGGCAGCCGGGAAGGGTGCACGCGGCCGCGTCGTACGACGGTCAACTGTGGCTCACCACGGTCTGCGGCCTCGCCATCCAGGCGTACGTGTCGACCGGTACCCCGTGGCGCGACGTGGCGCCGGACCAGCGGTGCGCGAGGTGCGTGGCGGCGCTGGCGGTACCGGCGCGGTAGCGGCGCGCCGCTCCTCACGCCGGGTGTGTCCGCGTCGCCAGGGCGTCCCGCATCGCGGCCAGATGCGCGGGCGACGTACCGCAGCAGCCGCCCAGGATCGTGGCACCCCACTCATCGCGGTACCGCGCGGTGAGCGCGCCGAACTGCGCGGGCGCCAGCGCGGCGGGCAGTGGACGGTCCACGTGTGTCCACAGTGGGATTCCAGAGCGGTCCTCCAGATTGGGGTACGCGCCGATCGGGCCGGTATCCGCGTCGCGCAGCCGGGCCAGACCCGCTTCGGTCGGCACGGGCGCCGTACAGTTGACCAGCACCGCCTGCGCACCGTCGGCCCGCAGCGCGACCGCCACCCGGGCCAGGTCCTCCCCGGACAGCAGCCGGCCGCCGGACCGGCAGACGAGGCTGACCCAGGCCCGCCCACCCGCGGCCAGCACCTGCTCCAGGGCGATCCGCGCCTCGCGCGCGCAGTTCATCGTCTCGACCAGGACGACGTCGACCCCGCAGCGCACCAGTTGCCTCGCCAGCCAGCGGTGTTCGGCGCGCAGCTGCGGATCGGGCGGCACCAGGTCCGGCCGGTAGCAGTCTTCGACGGGCGCCATGGAGCCCGCGACGAGCGGGTCCGCGCCGCCGGCCGGCCGGCGGGCGCCGCGCGCGGCGTCGACGGCCAGCTCCACCATGCGCACCTGCCCGGCCGGGCCGAGGCCGGCCGCGCGCAGGGCGCGCAGGTTGCAGCGGAACGTGTTCGCCGTGACCACCTGGGCGCCGGCCGCGAGGTGCCGTTCGTGCACGCGGCGCAGCAGGCGGCGACGCCGCCGGGTCAGCAGCGCACCGCTGGTCCACCACGGCGCGGCGATCGGTACGCCCGACTCGCGCAGCCCGGTCGCCACTCCCCCGTCGAGGCGCAACGGCCCGCCGTCGGTCGCACCGGGACCGGCCATGAGTCGGAGCCTACGGCGAAACCATTGGTATCTCAAGTTGAATGAATACAGCCATTGTGATGGTTTCGAAGAAACTGCCGGCTCGCCGGTGCCGTTATCGTGGCCAAAACCATGTTATTCCAAGTGTTTCCGGGGGTACCTGTGGCTACCGCAACCTACCCGGCTACCGCGTCCGGCGGCCTGGTAAAGGCACTGAACGGCAAGCACCACTACGCGTCGCTAATGGTTTTCATGGTTGTCGTACTGGCGCACTGGGCCGAACACATCGCCCAGGCAATCCAGATCTGGGCGCTCGGCTGGCCGGCACCGGCCGCTCGCGGCCTGCTGGGCATGCCGTTCCCGTGGCTGATAAAACAGGAGTGGCTGCACTACGGGTACGCACTGCTCATGCTCATCGGGCTGGCCTTGCTGCGCCCCGGCTTCGTGGGCCGGTCCCGTACCTGGTGGACGGTCGCCCTGGGCATCCAGATCTGGCACCACTTCGAGCACCTGCTGTTGCTGGTACAGGCCCTGACCGGCCGGTACCTGCTGGGCCGGGCGGTTCCGACGAGCATCCTGCAGATCTTCTTCCCGCGGGTCCAGTTGCACCTGTTCTACAACGCCCTGGTGTTCCTGCCGATGGCCGTCGCCATGTACTACCACCTCCGGCCGGCGCGCGCCGAGGCAAGCCAGATGTCGTGCAGTTGCCTGGCTCCCGCGCTGCGCGCGCTCCGGGCGCGGCAGGGCGAGCTTCCCGGACCGGCGTGAGGTGGACCGGAGGCGGATCCGGGCACGCAGCGTCGGCGCCATCGCGGTCGTGCTCCTGGCGGTGAGCGTGGGCGCGCTCGTGGTCGCGACCGCCGTCAGCCCGGTACGCCTGCGGTCCGCGTCGCCCGCGAACGGGACGAGCCTGACCACGGCACCCGACCAGATCGCGCTGCGCTTCACCGCGCGCCCCGATCCCGCGCAGGTGCACATCGCGGTCGTGGACGGCGCGCGGCAGTGGATGACCGCGGGAAGGCCGGCGGTCACCGGGAACGACGTGGTGCAGCGGGTGGCCATCCATGGGAGCGGCGGATACCTGATCGGGTACCACGTGGTGTTCGGCAACGGCCGGCAGTCCTCCGGATTCATCAGGTTCACCGTGCTGTCCGGTACGCCGGCCGCCCGGCCCGCCGCCACCGGGTACCCGTCGCCACCGCCGGCCGGCGCGCTCGGCCTGCCCGACGGAGCCGACCCCGGGGCCGCCCACAACCACACCGGCCTCGACACGGTCACCCTCGCGGTGGTCTGTCTCGACGCCGCCGCGGTCATCGTGGGGTTCGGGCTGGTCCGGCACCGGCGCCGCCGGCCGGTGGCCATCTCGAACGGCGCTATCCCGGCGCTGGACGAGGAGCAAGAAAATGTCGAGAGCGGATTGCCAGACTGAGGCGCGGCAAACCGTGCCGGATCCCGGGAGCAGACGATGGCCGAGGCTGCCACATCACGTCGTCACGACGTACGCACCGAGCGGACCGCCGCGGTCACCCGGGCGATCGAGGCCATGCGGGCCGGCCTGGTACGCAGCCTGCCCGTAGCCGACATGGCCCGCACCGGGCTGTTCAGCCCGTCGCACTTCCACCGGGTGTTCCGCGAGATCACCACGGTCACCCCGGCACGCTTCCTGGCCGCGCTGCGCATGGCCGAGGCGCGGGCGTTCCTGCTGCACTCCGAGCTGACCGTGGCCGAGGTCGGGGTGTGCGTCGGATACCAGAGCCTGACCACCTTCAGCACCCAGTTCGCCCGCCTGGTCGGCGTCGCACCGGGGCATTTCCGGCAGCTTGCCCGGGCGGTGGGCGATGCGACGGCGGGAGCGCTGTGGTCGGTGTCGCGGGCGGGCGGATCCGGGCCGCCGCGCCGGGCCGGGCCGCTGCTCGCCCTGTCCGGACTGGAGGCGGAGGGGGCCGTCGTGATCGCCGCCGTGCGCCCGGCCGGCAGCGTGTACGCGCGCCCGGACTCGTGGGTACTGGCGGCCGGCGGGCCGCCGGTGCCGCTCGGGCCGGTACCCGGCAGCGCTCCGTGCGGCGTGTCCGCCGTCGTCGCCCGGCCGGCGACGCGGCTGACGGACGTGCTCGTCGACCAGGTGCCGGGCAGCTACCTGACGGGAGCCGCGCGGCTGCCCGAGGGCGACGGGCACCGGCCGGCCCGCGCGCCGGTACCGGTCGCGTTGCACCCGCCCGGGCCGACGGACCTGCCGATCCTGACCGCCGCGCCGTTGGAGTGGCTGGCCCATCTGCTCCTGGCGCAGGATGCCGGCTGGCCGACCGCGAACCGGGGCCCACCCTGCCCGCGCCGCTCACCGCCGGGCCCGCTCGTTGCCGACCGGCCCGCTCAGGCGGGTGTGGCGCTGTCGGACCGCGACTGAGCCGGCACCGGCAGCAGCCGGGCTCCCGCCGACTGCCGGGCGACCGCGTACATCGCGGAGAGCATGGCATCGCCCAGCACCGTGGCGGTCACCACCGCCTCGCGCAGCTGTGCCTGCCGGTGCCCGCCCGCGACCCCGTCCGGCGGCCCGTCCACCGGCGCGACGCGATCCGCGGCGGGCGGGCGGCGGGCGGCGGTACCGTCCGCCGCCAGGGCCGCCAGCGTCTGCAGATCCCGCTCGGCGAGGCGGGTGGCCGCCGCCGCGTAGCTCTCCAGCGCATCGTGGACCCCGTCCATCTCCAGCACGCGCAGCGTGGCGAGGACCTCGACGAGCCGCTCCAGGTCCGGCGTGTCCGGGCTCACCCGCCACCCGTACCGGTCCGCCACGGCGGCCACCTGGGCGCGCGCCACGCGCCGGGTGGCCTCGTCCAGCCTGACGCGGTGGGTCGGGCCGAGCCGGGCATGGGTGGCGGCGAGCAGTTGGCCGGTGGTCACCTGGCCGTCGTCGAGCGCGCCGAGCAGGTCGCGGGTCGCGACGACACTGAGCCTGCCCAGGTCGAGCAGGACCCGGATCAGGCGCAGCCGGCGCACGTGCAGGTCGCCGTAGACGGCCTGGTTGGGAGCTGTCGTGGTGCCGGACGGGAGAAGGCTCTCGCGAAGGTAGTACTTGATGGTCGGCACCGGCACTCCGCTGCGTCGCGCCAGCTCGCTGATCCGCATGCCCACCGAGCCCTCCTTTCGTTGCCCAGAGCGCTATATGTTTTTATAGTAGACTACCGGAAACGGCGGTGCTGTCACCTGACGCCGTGCCACAGCGAACGCGTCCACTGTGGATCGGCTCCAATCTTCAATTGGTGAAAGTACATCGCCGTCACCGCGAGAGAGCACTCTCGACTCCGCAGATCGGGGCGCAGCGCGTGGCTGAACGGCGCCCGGACCACAAGTGGAAGGCGCCAGGAGGGCTTGAGCGCTGCTATAACTGATTAAAGAAATCATCAAGGTGGTGCTGCCAGGATTTGTCCGGCGCAAACGACGAGCGGTGAGGCTACCGATGACCGCACTCAAGGACCAGGTAACGAGCACCCGACCTGTTGGCTGGCGCCGGCTGTTGGCGCTGCACCCGTCCATGGTGGACTTCGCGCGGCGCGGCTTCCGTACCGGGCCGGCCGGTACCCGCGCCGCGCTGGAGGGTGCGGCCGGCGCCTTTCTGCTCGGCTTCAACGCGGAACTGGCGATGCCGGCCAGCCAGGCTCCCGAGTTGACGCACCTGCCGGAGCACCGGCGCGGGTTCGCGGCCGAGGGGGCGGCGATGGCGGCGGCCCTGCTCGACATGATGAACCCGGCCGGCGGGCGGCGGCTCGCGGCGGTACGCCAGCGGCACGCGGCCCGGTACACGTACCTGCTGCACGTGGGGTCCGGCTGGGCGATGGCCAAGCTGCACCGGTCACGGCTGGGCCGGTTGGGTGCCGACGAGCCGCTGCTGCGCTGGCTCGCTTATGACGGCATGGGGTTCTGCCAGGCGTTCTTCGCGAGCGAGCGGCAGTTGCGAGGATGGTACGCGCACCGGGACAGCTGCCCGCCCACCTGCGACATCCGGTACCAGGGACTCGGGCGCAGCCTCTGGTTCCGGGAGTGTGGCACGCCCGCCGCGCTGGCCGCCCGGATCCAGCGACTGCCGCGGCGGCACCACGCCGATGCCTGGAGCGGGGTTGCGCTGGCCGCCACGTACGCGGGTGGGGTGCCCGAGGCCAGCTATGCCGAACTGCGGGAACTGGCTGGCGGGCACGGTGCCGCGATCGCGCAGGGCGCCGCGTTCGGCGCCGGCGCGTGGCAACTGTGCGGCCACGTACCCGCACACGCGCACGCCGCCGTCCGCGCGCTCGCGGGCGCCACGGTCGACGAGGCCGCGCAATGGACCCGACAGGCGCGGCACGGGCTGGCACATCCCGGCGCGCAGGCCGACCACTTCCGGCTGTGGCGGGTCCGCATCCAGCAGCGGGCCGCCGAGCACGGCCACACCTGACCATACGGACGGGAGTCCAGCATGTCCCTTCCTCACGCCGCGCGCGGCGCCCTGGCCGGCGCCACCGCACTGGCGCTGTGCATCGCCGCCGGCATCGCCACCCGGCTACCCTCGGCGAGCGCCGCGCAGCGGTCCGCACTGGCCGCGCGGTTCCCGTTCACCCTGAGCTACGCGAACGACGATCCGGCGCACGCCCGGACGGCACGGGCGGTCCAGCCCGCGCTACGCCATGTCCAGGCGTGGATATCGGCCGTCGGGGCCGGCGCGGGACTGGCCGACTACAACGGCGACGGGCTGGCCAACGAGCGCTGCCTGGTGGATCCCCGGGACGACTCGGTCACCATCGCGCCGACTCCGGAGCAGCCGGGCCGGTTCCCCGCCTTCGCGGTCACCCCCACGGGCCTGTACTACAACGCCACCAGCACGGCGCCGATGGGGTGCCTGCCGGCGGACTTCAACGAGGACGGCTACCCCGATCTGCTGGTCTACTTCTGGGGCCGGCCACCCGTGCTGTACCTGCGCCGGCCCGGCACCCCGCTGACCGCGGCCGGCTTCGTCGCCACCGACATCGTCGCCGACCCCACCCAGATCTGGAACAGCACCACGGCCAACGCGGTCGATCTGGATGGCGACGGCCACCTGGACCTGTTCATCGGCAACTACTTCCCGGACGGCGCGCGGGTGCTCGACCCCAACGCCGCCGGCGACAAGCTGATGCAGATGCAGGAGTCCATGTCGGTGTCACCCAACGGCGGGCGGAACCGGATCCTGCGGTTCGCCGGTCTCTCCACAGTGGATGATGTACGGCGGCCCGGGTACGCCGACGCGTCGGCGGCGCTGACCGCGGGCGAGGCGCACTCCTGGACTCTGGCCACCGGCGCGCAGGACCTCGACGGGGACGGGCTGCCGGAGCTCTACGTCGCCAACGACTTCGGCCCGGACTACCTGCTGCGCAACGTCTCCCGGCCCGGCGACATCCGGTTCACGCCGCTGCGCGGGCAGCGCGACGCCACCGAGCCCAAGTCCAAGGTGATCGGCAACGACTCGTTCAAGAGCATGGGCGTGGCCTTCACCGACCTCAACCGGGACGGCCGGCCCGACATCCTGGTCAGCAACATCACCACACCGTTCGGGCTGGAGGAGAGCAACTTCGCCTTCGTCAGCACCGCGGCCGGCCCGCTGACCGGCGGGGTGGCCCCGTACCGGGACGAGAGCCAGCGCCTGGGCATGGCGCGCACCGGGTGGGCGTGGGACATCAAGACCGCCGACTTCGACGGCGACGGTCGGGACGAGGTGGTTCAGGCGGTCGGCTTCGTGACCGGCAACACCAACCGCTGGCCCCAACTGCAGGAGTTGGCGATGGCCAACGACGTGATCCTGCGCTACCCGTGGGCCTGGCCCAACTTCCCGCCCGGTGCGGACATCGCCGGTCACCAGCGCGACCCGTTCCTGGTGCGGGACCGGAGTGGTCGATTCGTCGACATCGGCGCGCAGGTGGGGCTGGACAACAGCGGTACCAGCCGGGGCATCGCCATCGGCGACGTGGACCACGACGGCAGGCCGGACGTGCTGATCGCCAACCAGTGGGCCCGCTCCGTCCTGCTGCACAATGCCGGCCCGCCCCGCGCCTACCTCGGGCTGCGGCTGCTGCTGCCGGCCATCGCGCCGGACGCACTGCCCCGGGTCGCGGTGGGCGCGTCGGTCACCGTCACCAGGCCGGACGGTACCCGGCTGATCGGGCAGCTCTTCCCCGCCAACGGCCACACCGGCGTCAACGCGCCCGAGTTGCTGTTCGGGCTCGGCACGCCGGGTGCCGCCGGTCCGGTCGCGGTGACCGTGCAGTGGCGCGACGCGGGCGGCCTGCACACCATGTCCACCAACCTCGATGCCGGCTGGCACACGCTCGTGCTGGGCGCCGGCACCGCCACAGGCTGACGCCGCCACCTGCGCCGCCCGCCGCGCGGGTGGCGGCGGGTGGCCGGACCGGACCCCAGGAGGCTGAACGACCATGCTGCAGCGAACCGCCCCGCGAACCGCCCCGCGAACCGCCCCGCCGACCGTGCGGACAGCCGGGCCGACCGCTCCGCGAACAGTCGAGCCGACCGTCCCGCCGGGCGCCGAGCCGACCGTCCCGCCCGGCGCCCGGTCCGGCGCGGCGGACCCGCGCATCACCGCGCTGCGCCGCTTCGCCATCTCCATCACGGTCTTCAACATCGTGGGCCATCTGTTCCTGGGCTTCGAGCAGGCCTACCTCACCCCGGTGGTCGGACTGCTCACCGGGTACGTGGTCAGCCTCGTGCTGGAGACGGTGGACGCCTGGGCACGCGGGCGCCAGCCCCGGTACCGGGGTTCGGCGCGCACCTTCGTCAACTTCCTGCTGCCGGCGCACATCGCCGGGCTGGCCTGCGCGATGCTGCTCTACGGCAACGAGAGCCTGTGGCCGACCGTGTTCGCGGTGACCGTGGCGGTGGCCAGCAAGTACCTCGTCAGGGTGCGGGTCGGCGGCGCGCTGCGGCACGTGCTGAACCCGAGCAACTTCGGCATCAGCGTGACGCTGCTGTGCTTCACCTGGGTCAGCATCGCCCCGCCGTACCAGTTCACCGAGTTCGTCCGCGGGCCGCTCGACTGGCTCATCCCGCTCGCCGTGCTGGCATCCGGGACGATGCTCAACGCCAAGCTGACCCACCGGGTACCGCTGATCCTGGGCTGGGTCGGTGGCTTCGTGCTGCAGGCCGTCATCCGGGCGCTGTTCTTCCACGACTCGCTGGTGTCGATCCTGCTCGTGATGGCCGGCGTGGCGTTCATCCTCTACACGAACTACATGATCACCGACCCGGGTACCACCCCGACCGCGCCCCGCAACCAGGTGATCTTCGGTCTGCTGACCGCCCTGACGTACGGCGCTCTGGTGGTCGCGCACATCGCGTTCGGCCTGTTCTTCGCCCTCGTCATCGTGTGCGTCGGCCGGCTGTTGTGGACCCTGGTGAGCCAGCGGCTGCGCGCCACGCGGCCGGCCGGGTCCGAACCGTCGGCGGCGGTGCGGCCGGCGCCGCAGCCGGCCGTGGCCGCCAGCGGGCAGGCGTCCTGAGGGGGCCTGATGCCTGAGCAGACAGCGGACAACGACGTCGTCATCGTCGGGATGGCCTGCCGGTACCCGGACGCGGACGACCCGGGCGAGCTCTGGCAGAACGTGCTGAGCCGGCGCCGCTCGTTCCGCCGGATGCCCGCGGCCCGGCTACCCGTCTCCGAGTACGGCGGGGACGGCGCGGACGGGACGTACGTGACCCGGGCCGCGGTGCTGGACGGCTGGACCTTCGACCGGCAGCGGTTCCGGGTACCGGGCGACACGTATCGCGCGGTGGACCTGACGCACTGGCTGGCGCTGGAGGTGGGCGCGGCGGCGCTGGCCGATGCCGGGTTCGCCGGCGGGGAAGGGCTGGACCGCACGCGTACCGGCGTCGTGCTGGGCAACTCGCTGACCGGCGAGTTCTCGCGCGCCGCGGTACTGCGCACGCGCTGGCCGTACGTGCGCCGGACGGTGGCGGCGGCGCTGGCCGCAACCGAGCTGTCCGTGGCGGCGCAGCGGGAGCTGCTGTCCACTGTGGAGCAACACTTCAAGGCGCCGTTCCCGCGCCCGTCGGACGAGACGCTCGCCGGCGCGCTGTCCAACACCATCGCCGGACGCATCTGCAACTACTTCGACTTCCAGGGCACCGGGTACACCGTCGACGCGGCGTGTGCGTCGTCGCTCCTCGCGGTCGTCACCGCGGCCGAGGCGGTGGCGGCCGGCCGGCTCGACGTCGCGCTGGCCGGCGGGGTGGACCTCAGCCTGGACCCGTTCGAACTGGTCGGCTTCGCCCGGGTCGGCGCGCTCGCCGACGGTGACATGCGGGTGTACGACGCCCGGCCGACCGGGTTCCTGCCCGGCGAGGGCTGCGGCGTGCTGGTGCTGTGCCGGGCCGGGTACGCGCGGCGCAAGGGACTGCGCCGGTACGCCCGGCTGCTCGGCTGGGCCACGTCCTCGGACGGCGGCGGCGGGTTGACCCGTCCGGAGCTGGCCGGCCAGCGGCTCGCGCTGAGCCGGGCGTACCGTGGCGCCGCGCTGGACCCCAACCTGGTCGCGCTCGTCGAGGGGCACGGCACCGGTACCGAAGTCGGGGACGCCACCGAGCTGCGTACCCTCATCGAGGTACGCGAGCAGGGCGAGCGGGCGCCGGACCTGGCCCCGGCCGCACTGGGCAGCGTCAAGGGCAACATCGGCCACACCAAGGCCGCCGCCGGGGTGGCCGGGCTCATCAAGGCGACCCTCGCCCTCGACGCGGAGATCCTGCCGCCCACCACCGGCTGCGAGCAGCCGCACCCGCTGCTCGCCGCGGCGCGGCACACGCTGCGGGTGACCGGCGAGGCGCAGCCGTGGCCGGCCCGGGACCGGTACGCGGCGGTCAGCGCGATGGGGTTCGGCGGCATCAACGCGCACGTGGTACTCGGCGGCGCCGAGCCGACGAACCGCCGGGCGCTCAGCCACCAGGAGCGGCGGCTGGCCGCGCGCCATCCCCGGCGCGAGGTCGTCGTGTGCGCCGCCGCCACCCGCGAGGAGCTGGCGGCCTCGCTGGCGACCATCCGGGACGCGGCACCGCAGATGTCGCGGGCGGAACTGGCCGACCTCGCCGCCAGCCTGGCGGGCGCGCACCGGGGCGACGCCGCGGTCCGCTTCGGCGCGGCGGTGGACGACCCGGACGACCTGGCCGCCAAGCTGGGGTACGCGCTGGACCAGCTGGCCGCCGGCGAGCGGCGGGTACTGGAGCGCACCCGCCGGGTGTTCCTGACCGCCGGCGCGCCGCTTCGGGTCGGGCTGCTCTTCTCCGGGCAGGCGGCGCCCGTCTACGCCGGCCCGGGTGCCCTCGGCGACCTGCTCGACGACCTGCCCGAGGGGTACGCCGACCCGCTGCCCGTCCCGGCCGGCACCGTGGCCGGTACGGCGGTCGCCCAGCCGGCGATCCTGCGCGCGAGCCTGGCCGGCCTGCGCTGGCTGGACACCCTGGGCGTACGGGCCACCGAGGCCGTGGGGCACAGCCTCGGCGAGATCACCGCGCTGGTCTGGGCCGGCGCGCTGTCCGAGGCGGAGGCGTACGCGCTGGCCCGGGCGCGCGGCGCGGCGATGGCGGCGGCCAGCGAGCAGGGCGGCATGGCCAGCCTCCACGCCGACCTGGCGACCGTCGCCGAGCTGCTGGCCGGCGGCGACGCCGTGCTCGCCGCGGACAACGCCGAGCGCCAGGCGGTGATCTCCGGTACCCCGGAGGACGTGGCGCGGGTACTGGCGGCCGCCGCGCAGCGCGGTATCGACGGCACCTGGCTACCGGTGGCACACGCGTTCCACTCGCCGCTCATGGAGCCGGCCGCCGCGCTGGTACGGGCGGCCGCCGGGCGAGCGTGCTGGCGTACCCCGTTGCGGCCCGTCGCCTCGACCGTCACGGGTACCTGGTGGAGTCCGGACCAGGATCCGCTGGAGCTGCTGGTACGCCAGCTCACCGCACCGGTGCGCTTCCGCGAGGCGCTCGGCCTGCTCCGCGCCGAGCTGCTGATCGAGGTCGGTCCGGGGCACGTGCTGGCCGGGCTGGCCGGTGACCGGGCGGTACCGGTGGACGCCGGCGGACCCGGGGGCGAAGACCTGGCGACGGCCACCGCCGCGCTGTTCGCCGCCGGTGCCGTCGAGGATGTCCAGCCGTACTTCCGCCGGCGCTTCACCCGGCCGTTCGACCCGGCCCGGCCGCGCGCCTTCCTGGCCAACCCGTGCGAGAGCGCCGCCGGGCCGCAAGCCGTTGCCGGGGCCCAGGTCACGACGGCGGCTCGGGGCACGGCCGCGGCTCGGGGCACGGCTGCGGCACAGGGGACGCCGGGTGGCCCGCCGGAGCCCGGTCCCGTACCGCCGGCAGACCCGCTGGAGCTGGTGACCACCGAGGTGGCTGCCGCCGCCGAACTGGACCCGGCCGTGCTGCGGCCGGACACCCGGCTGCTCGCCGACCTGCACCTCACCTCGTTGCGGGTCAGCCAGCTCGCCGGCGAGGTGGCCACGGCGCTGGGCCGGGCCCTGCCGGCCGATCCGCTGGCACTGGCCACCGCGACCATCGGCGAGTTCGCCGAGGCGCTCGCCGCCACGCCGGCCCTCGCGGACGCCGGCCCGCTGCCGGCACCCGGGGTGGCCGCCTGGGTCCGCGCCTTCCGCCACGACCTGCTGCCCGAGGGCGCGCCGGAGGCCCCGGCCGGCCCGTGGGACTGGCAGGTCGTGGGCAGCCTCGACAGGCATCCGCTCGGCGGCGCGCTGCGGGCCGCCTTCCCGCCGGCCGCCGGCCAGGCGCCGGCCCGGCTGCTCGCGCTGCCGCCCGGCCTGGACGCGCTGCCCGTCGAGGACATCGTCGCCGCATTGCGGGCCAGCGCCGCCGACCAGCGCCCGCTGGTCGTGGTGCACCACGGCGGGGTGGGCGGGGCGATCGGGCGCAGCCTGGCCGCGGAGCACCCGGACGGGCCGGTGCTCGTGGTCGAGGTACCCGCCGACCCGCCGGGCGTGGCACTGGCCGCGGCCGAGACACAGCGGCGCATCGGCGGGTACCGCGAGGTGGTGTACCCCTCGCACCAGGTACGCACGGCTCCGGTCACCCGCCCGCTGGAGGTCGCACCCCGGCGGGACTCGTCGATCCCGCTGCGAGCCGGTGAGGTCTGCCTGGTGACCGGCGGCGCGAAGGGGATCGGTGCGGAGTGCGCCGCGGCGCTCGGCTCCGCCACCGCGGCCCGGCTGGTCCTGCTCGGACGCAGCGCCGAGGACGATCCGGCGGTGACCGCGGTGCTGGGCCGACTGTTGCGCGGCGGCGCCACCGCGAGCTACCACCGGCTCGACATCACCGACGCCGACGCGGTCGCCACCCGGCTGGCCGCGGTACGCGCGGAGCACGGACCGGTCCGGGCGCTGCTGCACGCGGCGGGACACAACGAGCCCGCGCCCATCGCGCAGCTGACCCCGGACCGGCTGGCCGCGACGCTGGACCCGAAGGCGGCCGGGCTGGACAACGTGCTGGCCGCGCTCGACCTCACCCAGCTGCGCTTCGCGGTGACGTTCGGCTCGGTGATCGGCCGCACCGGCCTGGCCGGCGAGTCCGACTACGCCATCGCGAACGACTGGCTGGCCCGCCGGTGTGCCGAGCTGTCCGACTCGGTACCCGACGTGCGCTGGCTGAACATCGAGTGGTCGGCCTGGTCGGAGACGGGCATGGGGGTGCGGCTCGGCGCCCTCGACGGGCTGGTCCGGCAGGGGTTGAGCCCGATACCCGTGGCCGAGGGCGTGGCGCTGCTGCTGCGCCTGCTGGCCACGCCGGAGCTGCCGCCGACGGTACTGGTGGCCGGGCGGCTACCGGTCTCCCCCACGCTGCGCTGGGGGGAGGAGGCCGAGCAGGTGGGCAGCCGCTTCCTGGAGGCGAAGAGCAGCCACACGCCGGGGGTGGAGCTGGTCGCCGACGCGACGCTGTCCCTCGGTACCGACCCGTACCTCGCCGACCACCGGATCGACACGGTGGCCCTACTGCCCGCGGTCTTCGGGCTGGAGGCGATGGCGCAGACCGCGGTGGCGCTGGGCGCCAAGCCGGTACCGGCGGTCTTCCGCGACGTCGCGTTCAGCAGTCCGGTGACGGTGCCGGAGCGGGGCAACCGGGTGGTCCGGCTCGCCGCGCTGGCCCGCGAGGACGGCGGCATCGACGCGGTGGTGCGCAGCGACGAGTCGCAGTTCGCGGTCGACCACTTCGCCGGCCGGTACGACCTCGGGGCGGAGGATCCGCCACCCGCCCGGCCGCTGCAGGTCGGGCCGCTCATCGACGGGCAGCCGCTGTACGGGCCGCTGTTCTTCCACGGTCCGCGCTTCCGGCGGGTACGCGGGTTCCACGGGCTGAGCGGGTACCGCTGCACCGCCTCCGTCACCGCCGAGCCCGCCGGCCGCTGGTTCGGCGCGTTCCACGCCCCCCGGCTGGAGCTGGGCGACCCGGGTGCCCGGGACGCGTTCCTGCACGCGCTGCAGGTCTGCGTGCCGGACCGGCGGGTGCTGCCGGTCGGTGCCGAGCGGATCACCGTGTACCGCCGCCCGGCGGGCCGGCTGACACTGGATGCCCGGCAGCGCTCGGAAGACGGGGACACGTTCGTCTTCGACCTCACGATCAGCGACGCCGGCCGGTCGGTCGTCGAGGAGTGGTACGGCCTGCGGCTGCGCGCCGTCGGTGCGCTGGATCTGCGCCCGTGGCCGGTCGAGCTGCTCGGCCCGTACCTGGCCCGGTCCCTGCGCCGCTGGCAGCCGGGGGTGGCGGTGGACCTGACGGTGGCCCCGGCCGCGCGCACCGACCGGTACCGCACCCGGGCCGTCGCCACCTGGCTCACCGGCTCCGGGGTGGAGCACACGGCCGACGGCCGGCTCGTGCCCACCGGGCCGGCCGCGCGGGCTGGCCGGTCGCCGGGCCTGAGCGCCAGCCACCTCGGCGGGTACCTCCTCGTGGCCGCCGGTACCGGCGCCGGTACCGGCCCGGTCGCGGTGGACGGGGAGCGGGTCGGTCCGGTGCCCGTCCGGCATCCGGTGGCCGAACTGTTGGGCGAGGACGGCACCGCCGGTACCCGCGCCTGGACCTGCCGGGAGGTCATCCGGAAGCTGGGCCTGCCCACGGACGCGCCGCTGGTCCTCGCCGGTACCGGTCCGGACGGCTGGGTCGAGCTGGCCAGCGGCGGGTACCGCCTCTACAGCGCCGTCGTGGACTGCGCCGGTGGCCCCGTCGCGGTGTGCGTGGGAGCGGGGTGAGCCCGATGCCGGACCACTACACGTACCGCCACCGGGTGACCTTCGACGAGACCAACGTCGTCGGCAACGTCTACTTCGCCCAGTACCTGCACTGGCAGGGCCACTGCCGGGAGTACTTCCTGGCCGACCACGCGCCGGGCGTACTGGCCGCGCTGAGCGACGGGCTGGCGCTGGTGACGGTCGACTGCGCGGCCGACTTCTACGCGGAGAGCCGGGCCTTCGACGAGATCGAGGTGCGGATGGTCCTGGAGCGGCTGACCGGCAGCCGGATCACCATGTGCTTCGACTACCTGCGTACCGCTCCGGGCGCCGTGGAGCTGCTGGCCCGGGGCCGCCAGACGGTGGCCTGCATGCACCGCGGCGGCCAGGGCCTGGAGCCGGCTCCCGTCCCCGACGAGCTGCGCCGGGCGCTGGCCCGCTACACCGACCCGACGGAGGCCCGCGGGTGACCGCCGGCCGGCTCTTTGCGAGCTGTGCGAGCGAGGTGGCGGCATGACCGTCGGGATCATCGGGGCCGGCCGGATGGGACGGGCCATGGGCGCCGCGCTCGCCGCCACCGGGGCGCCCGCGCTGCTGGCCAGCCCGCGGCGACCGGTGCCGCGGCCGCCGGTGCGCCCCGGTTCCGGGCCGGCCGCGGCGGCGGGGAACCTGGCCGGCGCGCCCGGCGATCCTTCCGTCCGGCTGGTCGGGCTCGCCGAGCTGCTGCGCCGTGCCGCCACGGTGGTGCTCGCCCTGCCGTTCCCGGCCGCGCTCGACACCCTGGCCGGCGGCCTGGGCCGGGCCGGATCCGGCCGGGTGCTCATCGACGTCACCAATCCCCGGTTCGGTCCGGGCGCGGACGAGTGGACCGCCACCGGGGTCTCCGGCGGGGAGCGGATCGCCGAGCTGGCGCCGGACTGGTTGGTGGCGAAGGCCTTCAACACCGTGTCGGCCGAGGTGTTCGGCGCCTGCCGCCTGGACGGCATGCGCGTGTGCGTCCCGGTGGCCAGCGACCATCCGGTGGCCCGTGCCGGTGCATGCACGATGGCCAGGCGGCTGGGCTTCGAGCCGCTGGACGCGGGCGGCATCCGGACCAGCCGGGAGCTGGAGTCGCTGGCCGTCCTGCTGGTGCGGATCGGGGCGGCGCAGGGGCTGGGCAGCCGGGTCGGGGTGCGCATCGGGGTACCGGCTCCCTGGCCGCCGGAGGTTCCCGCGCTGGCCGCATCCGGCTGGCGGTCCCAGCCGCGGAGCGGTCAGTGAATGGCCGCGAGCCCGCGGGCCACCCGCGTGGGGAGGTTGCTCGTCAGCCCGATCAGGCGCAGGCAGCGCGGCATGGCGGGTGCCGAGCCGGTGACCTTCACGGCGCCGCCGACCACGGCCTCCATCGGGTCCAGGCGCCGCAGGCCCAGCTCGAAGAAGGTGGCCGCGTCGGTCGCCACGGTCAGGGTAGGCCGCTCGGCCGGTCCGGCCACCGTCTGCGCGTGGCCGCCGGTCACGGCCACGTGGAAGACCTCGTCGTCGACCTCGAACTGGTACGTCTCGTCGACGCGCGGCGCGCGCTCGTCGCTGATCATCGCCTCGATCGCCAGTACCGCCCAGGACGCCCGGGTGATCGCGTCGACCGCTCTGGGCTGCTCCGCGCCGATCGCGAGGCCGAAGCGGGCCAGGCCCAGGATCGGCTCCCGCAAGGTCTCGCCCAGGTCGGTCAGCGCGTATCCAGAGGTCCGCCGGCCTGGTTGGATGGCCTCGATCAGGCCCGCCTCGGCGAGCGAGTTGAGCCGGTCGGCCAGCAGGTTGGTGCCGATGCCGGGCAGGGCGTCCAGCAACTCCTTATAGCGCCGTGGGCGCAGCAGCAGCTCGCGAATGATCAGCAGAGTCCAGCGCTCGCCCACCACGTCGAGGGCGAATGCCAGGCCACACTCCTGATCGTAGGTTCTGCGTTCCCGGGCGGTCTTCATCGTGTCACTGCACTCCTAGGATGTGATCCCTTAACTATTACATAGCAGTCACCTCCCTTGCCATATGGCTCTCATGACTTCCGCCACCCGGCGACCGGCCGCCAGCCGAACGGCCACCCCCCGGACGTCCGTACGGCCGTCAGGCCTGGAGGGGCAGCGGCAGGTTGGGCTCGGTGGCGAGCAGGTCGGCCGCGAGCAGGTGCACGATGCGTAACATCCGGTACCGCGTGCCGCCGGGGCCGTGCGTGACCAACAGCAGTGACTTGTCGACGAGTCTGGACAGCACGGTCGAGACATCCAGGTCGGCGGCCGGCTTCGGCCCGCACACCCGCGCCGCCTCCCGCGGCCCGAAGTCCCGGGGCAGCTTGGCCAGCCGCTGGAAGACCCACCGTTCGGCGGTGGACAGGCACGCCACGCTGCGCTCGAACGCGGTGAGCAGTGAACGGTGATGCGCCGGCCTGCCGCGGCGCGGCGGCCGTATCTTGTGCAACGGGTCGTCCAGCTTCTGCACGACGGCATCGAGGCTGTCGGTGGCGAGTGACGCGGCCGCCATCTCCAGGGCGAGGGGAAGACCGTCCAGTCCCCGGCAGATGGCCGCCACCGGTTCGACGTTCTCGGGGCCGATCCGGAAGCCCGGCTGCACCTGCGCGGCGCGCCTGGCGAACAGCTCCACGGCCGCGTTGTCCCACGGGGTCGAGACCGGGGCGTCGGGTACCGGCAGCGGCCCGAGCCGCAGCACCGTCTCGTACGGCAGACCGAGCGGTTCGCGGGAGGTGACAATCATCGATACGTACCGGCACGCCCGCGCGATGCGGTCGGCGAGGGTGGCACACGCGTCGACCAGGTGCTCGACGTTGTCCAGGATCACCAGGATCTCCTGGTCGCCGAGGACCGCGGGCACGTCGTCGGTGCCCGGAGGCGCGTCGAACGGTTCGAGCAGCCGGCCGATGAGCTGGGCGCGATCCACCGTGTCGGAGAGGTCGGCCACCGCCACGCCGCCGACGAACGCGTCGCGTACCCTGGCGGCACCGTGCAGCGCGAGCGCCGACTTGCCGCATCCCGGCGGTCCCGTGACTGTTACCAGGCGCACCTCGGAGAGGATCCGCAACAGCGAATCCAGGTCCGTGTCGCGCTGGACCAGGTCGCCGAGGCCGGGCCCGAGGCCGCGCCACGGCGGCCGCGCCGCGTCGACGCTCGGCGCGGCCCGCACCGGTTGCTGGTGCTCGCCGCCCACCAGCAGCTCACGGTACGTCGCGGCGAGCGCCGGCCCGGGATCGATGCCCAGCTCGTAGTTGAGCCGGGCCCGGATGTCGCCGAACCGCTCGACCGCGACCGCGCGCTGGCCCGTCTGATCCAGCACCGCCAGGTACCGCGCCTGGACCTCTTCGTGCAGCGGCTCGGCCTCGGCGAGCCGCTCGGCGGTCGGCAGCACCGTCGGCGCCTGCCCGTGATCCAGCCCGGTCGTCACGTACACCAGTGCGGCCTCCAGCCACCCCCGCCGCAGCGCCTCGATCTCGTGCGGGCTGTGCAGCAGCGTATTGAGCTCGGTGAGCATGGGGTCGCGCCACATCCGGACGGCCTCGCCCAACAGATCCATCGCCCTCGCCGACTCGCCGGCGTCCAGGTGCGTCCGCGCCTGGCCGACGAGGTGGCCGAACCTGGTCACGTCCACCTGGCCGCCGTCGATCATCAGGCGGTACCCGGGCGGGGCACTCTCGATCACGTGCGCCCGCTGCCGTGGCGGCTGTTCGGGTTCGAGTACCTGGCGCAACCGCGCGACATAGGTGTGTACCAGATGCCGGGCACTGGTTGGCGCATGCTCGCCCCAGACCGCGTCCAGCAGCGCGTCGATGCTGACGATTTGGCCCGGATGCAGCGCCAGGACGGCGAACACCGCCCGCTGTTTCATCGGTCCGAGCTCCAGCAGGCTCGCGCCGCGCCGGACCAGTATCTGGCCCAGTATTTCCACATGCAATGTGGTCTTCGGTGCCACCATCCGCACGCTCCCCCGTACCCCACCGGGCATCGCAGACGTCTCCTGCAATTCTCCGATCACATCTCGACATGTCAATCGGTGACATCAGGTTCGGCTGTCGATTTCGCCATGGGGTTGATCAACAGACGTTGATCACTTGCCGGGTTTCGCGATGGGTGTCAACGGGTCCAGGGTCCGGTGCGCGGGGTCAGCTGTCGGCGGTGCCGGCCGCCAGTTCGGCGGGAACGGCTTCGGGCAGGGCGGCGGGCAGGTCGGCGCCGCGGAAGGAAAGGCTCACGTCGTCGGCATCCTCAGGATCCCCGGTGGCATCCACGATCACGACCTGGCCGGCCTTCAGTTCGTTGAAGAGAATGCGCTCGGAAAGCAGATCCTCGATCTCCCGTTGGACGGTCCGGCGCAGCGGCCGGGCACCCATTGCCGGATCCCAGCCCTTTCGGGCCAACCATTTCCTGGCGCTGCCGGTCAGTTCGAGGCCCATCCCCCGGGTTCTTAGCTGCGCGTCGATCCGGGAGATCATGATGTCGACGATCCGGAGAAGTTCGTCTTCGGTCAATTGGTGGAAAACGATCGTATCGTCGATGCGGTTGAGGAACTCGGGCCGGAAATGTTGCTTCAGCTCGTCGCCGACCTTCTGCCTGGTCCGGTCGTAGCTGGCCGCGGCGTCCTCCTCCGTCTGGAATCCGAGGGAAACCGACTTGGCCACGTCGCGGCTGCCCAGGTTGGTGGTGAGGATGACCACCGTGTTCTTGAAGTCCACGATGCGGCCCTGGCCGTCGGTCAGCCGCCCGTCCTCCAGGATCTGCAGGAGCGTGCCGAACACGTCCGGGTGCGCTTTTTCGATCTCGTCGAAGAGCACCACCGAGAACGGCCGCCGGCGCACCTTCTCGGTCAGCTGCCCGCCCTCGTCGTAACCCACGTAGCCGGGCGGGGCACCGACCAGCCGGGACACCGTGTTCCGGTCGTGGAACTCCGACATGTCGAACTGGATCAGCGCTTCCTCGGAGTCGAAGAGGAACTCCGCCAGCGTCTTGGACAGCTCGGTCTTACCGACGCCGGACGGGCCGGCGAAGATGAACGACCCCG
>JBBWZQ010000363.1:0-25490 GCA_039649115.1 Micromonosporaceae bacterium
GGGGACAGCCTAGCTTGGCAGCGCCGGCAACTCGTGGGACTTTTCGTAGTCGGCGATCTCGGCGATGCGGCGGGCGTGCCGCTCGTCGCCGGAGAAGGGTGTGGCCAGGAAGGTCCGGACGATGCCGGTCGCCTCGTCCAGCGTGTGCTGGCGGGCGCCGATGGCGACCAGGTTCGCGTCGTTGTGCTGCCGGGCCAGGAACGCGGTCTCGGTGTTGTAGGACAGCGCCGCCCGCACCCCCGGCACCTTGTTCGCCGCGATCTGCTCCCCGTTGCCCGAGCCACCGATCACGACACCGAGGCTGCCCGGGTCGGCCACCACACGGGCGCCGGCCACCAGGCAGTACGGTGCGTAGTCGTCCTGCGGCTCGTACCGGGCGGCCCCCACGTCGACCACCTCGTGCCCCTCGGCGGCGAGACGGCTGGCGAGGTGCACCTTCAGTTCGTAGCCGGCGTGGTCGGAAGCTAGGTAGACGCGCATGCCGGCAGTCTCTCATCTCCCGGCCGGCACCTGCGCCGCGACCAGCCCGGCGCGGGCCTTCGGGGTGAACCAGGTGCTCTTGCGGGGCAGCTTCAGCCGGGCCAGGTTGACCGCGACGAAGTCCGGTACCGACACCGGGGCGATCAGCACGGCCAGCTCCGCGCGGCCCGCGCCCACCTCGCCGGCCAGCCAGCCGGCCGGGTAGTCGCCGCCCACGTACGTGATCCGCTTGTCGCCCGCGTCCAGGCCCAGCGCGTCGCGCAGCAGTACCCGCTCCACCAGCGCGTGGTCGAGGTTGTCGACGGCGCTGCCGCCGGGGTCCGCCGGGAGGGTGACCGCGTACCCGCCGCCGCGCGTGTACAGCACGACGGTGCCCCGGGTCGCCGGCACCGCGATCTCCGCCGCCGGCCGCACCGAAGCTCCCGCGGCGGCCAGCCGGGCCAGCAGCTCGTCGACCGGCAGCGTCAGCTCCCCCACCAGCCGGTTGTAGGGCTGGATCGCCACCGAGGCCGGCGTGGTCACCACGGCGAGGAACCGCGGCAGGCCGGCGGTCTGCGCGGCCAGGCTGCGGTGGTTGCCGTCCGCCACCACCAGCTCGCCGCCGCCGGCGAGGGCGAGGATCTCGTCCTGCGCGGTACCCGGGCCCAGCGGCCAGACCTCGTGCAGCCGGCCGGCCTGGTCGGCGTCGGCGACGGCGGGGGTACCGGCCCGCGCCGTGGCCCGGGCCAGCGCCTCGTGCAGCGCGTCCCCGCGCGCGGTCTGCAGCAGCAGCACCGGCGAGAGCAGGTGCTCGATGGCGCGGGCCAGCGCCACGCGCTCCCGCACCTTCTCCGGGAACACGTCCTCGTTGCGGATCACCAGGCCGGGCTCGTCCGCGCTGGTGGAGATCTGGTCCGTGTCGACCATGGCCCACACCCCGTACCCGATCCCGTCCGGCCCGCTGATCCGGTACAGCGCGACGGTCTCCTCGTGCGGGCGGTACCGGCCGGCCGCCTGGGCGGCGCGCAGCCGGGCCGCGGCGGCGGGCAGGGCGGCGGTGAACGAGGTGCCCAGGCTCTCCGGCGCGAGGTGCGGCATCTCGATGGCGAGCGCGCTGTCCGGGTTGCCGGCGATGATCGCGGTGATCTCCGCGTCGTCGGCGAACTCGTCGTAGTTCTGCGCGCCGGTACCTCCGGCGGAGAGCCAGGCGCGGGCGATGGGATGGGCGATCCTCATGCCCGCCACGCTACCGACGGGTGCCCGGGGCCACCGCGAGCGGGTGCCCGGTCAGATCCGGCGGCGGGCGCGGCGCGACCGGGGCATGCCGGCCACCGCCAGCGCGCCGGTGCCGAACCCGGCCGGGGTGAACACGGCGGGAGCGATGAAGCTCGGCATGCACTCGCCGTACCCCCGCATCACCGCGCAGGGTTCGTCGGGTGCGGGATGGTCGGAGCCTTCGTCGCCCTCGGGCCCGCTCCCACTGGCCGGCGCCGGAAGTTCCTGTGCCGTCACCACGACCGGCGCGGCCAGCAACTCGACCACCTCCGGCGGGAGGTTCTGCCAATCGGTGGCCGCGACCGCCCAGCGGGAGCCGCCGCGACTGGCGGCGACGTCCTCGGCCGCCATCTCGCCGGCCGCGATCTCGCCCGCGAGGCCCGCGTCCGGCGAGGCCTCCGGATGCTCGTCATAGATCTCGTGATCGACGCTCATACCATGGCAACGAGGGCGCCGCCCGTCTGTGACGGGCAGCGCCGAGGTCCGCCGAGGTCAGCCGAAGTCCGGCCGCGCGTCGCGGGTGCGCTTGATTTCATAGAATCCGGGGGTACCGGCGACGAGCAGCACTCCGTCCCACAGCCGCCCCGCCGCCTCGCCCTTGGGTGCGGGCGTCACCACCGGGCCGAAGAACGCGATCTGCTCGCCGGCGCCCGGCCCGGGTGCGTGGATGACGGGAGTGCCCACGTCCAGCCCCACCGGCGCCATGCCCGCGTCGTGGCTGGCCCGCAGCGCCTCGTCGTACTCGGTCGAGTCGGCCGCGCCGGCGAGCGCCGGGTCGAGCCCGACCGCGGTCAGCGCGTCCACGAGGAAGTCCCGGTCCGGCTCCCGCCGCTCCAGGTGGATCCCGGTGCCCATCGCGGTGTACAGGTCGCGCAGCACGGCGTTGCCGTACTTCTGCTCGGCGGCGATGGCGACCCGCACCGGTCCCCACCCCTTGGCCAGGCCGGCCCGGTACTTCTCGGGCAGGTCGTCGCGGTTCTCGTTGAGTACGGACAGGCTCATGACGTGGAACCGGATGTCGACCGGGCGCACCCGCTCGACCTCGAGCAGCCATCGCGAAGTGAGCCAGGCCCAGGGGCAGCGGGGATCGAACCACATGTCGGCGGTGATCCGCTCAGCGGTCATGACGCGCCTCCTGCGAGGGGGGTCGGGGCGGGGTCGGGGTCATTACCGGAAGTCTTTCTCGGTGCGAGGGTGCCCGCGACATGACCCGACCGTGACGTGGGCCACTTCGAATGCGTTTAGTCCGCATGGAAGACTTTGGGTGAAGAGCGCCCAACCGCGACGGGGGCCGCGCGATCAGGTGGATGGAGACGACGAGGTGGCTGGAGTTCGCAACCTGAGGCACGCGGAGGCGATCGAGCGCGCCCGGCTGCTCGACGTGACCGGTTACGACATCACCCTCGACCTGACGGACGGCACCGGTGGGCCCGGCGAGCGGGTGTTCCGCTCGATGACCGAGATCACCTTCGAGTGCCGGGAGCCGGGCGAGCAGACCTTCGTCGAACTGGCCGCGGAGCGGATCCGGGCGGTCACGCTCAACGGCGACCCGCTCGACACGGCGCACTGGTCGGCCGAGCACGGCCTGACCCTGCCCGCCCTCGCCGAGCAGAACGTGCTGGTGGTCGACGCCGACTTCGCCTACTCCCACAGCGGCCAGGGGATGCACCGCAGCGTGGACCCGGTGGACAAGGAGGTCTACCTCTACAGCCAGTTCGAGACGGCCGACGCGCAGCGCGTCTACGCCTGCTTCGACCAGCCCGACCTCAAGTCCGTGTACACCTGGCACGCGACGGTGCCGGAGCACTGGACGGTCGTGTCCAACATGCCGGTCGACCGCATCGCGCCCGCGCCCGACGGCACCAAGACCGTCCACTTCGCACAGTCGGCGCGGATGAGCACCTACATCACGGCGCTGTGCGCCGGGCCGTACCACGAGGTGCGCGACGGGTACAACGGGATCGATCTCGGCATCTACTGTCGCCGGTCGATGCAGCAGTACCTGGATCCGGCGGACATCTTCCTCGTCACCAAGCAGGGCTTCGAGTTCTTCGCCGAGCAGTTCGACTTCGGCTACCCGCTGCCAAAGTACGACCAGGTGTTCGTACCGGAGTTCAACGCCGGGGCGATGGAGAACTTCGGCTGCATCGTGCACGCCGAGCAGTACTACATCTTCCGGTCCCAGGTCACCGACTTCGAGTACGAGAACCGCGCCAACACGATCCTGCACGAGATGGCGCACATGTGGTTCGGCGATCTCGTCACCATGCGGTGGTGGGACGACCTGTGGCTCAACGAGTCGTTCGCCGAGTGGGCGAGCCACTGGTGCAACGCGAACGCGACCCGGTTCACCGAGGCGTGGACGAGCTTCCTGTCCGTACGGAAGAACTGGGGGTACCGGCAGGACCAGCTCTCCTCGACGCACCCCGTCTACACCGAGATGCCCGACGTCGCCGCGGTCGAGGTGAACTTCGACGGCATCACCTACGCCAAGGGCGCCAGCGTCATCAAGCAGCTGGTCGCCTACGTCGGTGAGGAGGCGTTCCTGGCCGGACTGCGCGACTACTTCCGCCGGCACGCCTGGGGCAACGCCACCTTCGAGGACCTGCTCTCCGCGCTGGAGGCCGCCTCCGGCACGCCGCTGCGCAAGTTCTCCGCGCAGTGGCTGGAGACGGCGCAGGTCAACATCCTGCGCCCCGAGCTGGCCATCGACGAGGCGGGCAACTACACGAGCGTCGCGGTACGGCAGGAGGCGCCGGAGAGCCACCCCACCCTGCGTACCCACCGCATCGGCGTCGGCCTCTACGACCTGCGCGGCGACAGCCTGGTGCGCCGCGAGCTGGTGGACATCACCATCGACGGCGACTACACCGAGGTGCACGAGCTGGCCGGCAAGCCGGCGGCGGACGCGCTGCTGCTCAACGACGACGACCTGAGCTACACCAAGCTGCGGCTGGACGACCGCACCCGGCAGACCATCGTCGGGCACCTGGCCCGGCTGGACAACTCGCTGGCCCGGGCGCTGTACTGGAGCGCCGCCTGGGACATGGTCCGCGACGGCGAGCTGGCCGCCCGCGACTACCTCACGCTGATCTGCGGCAGCCTGCCCGCCGAGCGGGACATCAGCCTGGTCACCGCGAGTCTCAGCCAGGCGCAGGGCGCACTCACCCACTACGCCGACCAGGCCTGGGCACCGACCGGGTGGACCCGGCTCGCGACCACCGCGCGGGCCGCCGTGGCGGCGGCCGAGCCGCGCAGCGGTCTGCAGCTGGCCTGGGCCCGGGGGTACGCGTCGGCCGCCCGCTCACCCGGCGAGCTGGCCGTGCTGCGGGGCTGGCTGGACGGCGAAGGGGTACCGCAGGGACTCGCGATCGACACCGAGCTGCGCTGGCGCCTGTTGCAGTCCCTGGCCGCCAACGGTGCCGCCGGCGAGACCGAGATCCAGGCGGAGCTGGACCGCGACCGCACCGCGAGCGGCGAGCGGCAGGCCGCGCTGGCCACCGCGCTGGTCGCCACGCCGGCCACCAAGGACGAGACGTGGCGCCGGCTGACCGGACCGGAGGCGCTGCCCAACTGGCTGCAGCGCTCGCTCCTGCTGGGCTTCCAGCACTCGGCCCAGCTCGGGCTGACCGCGCCGTACATGCCGGCGTACTTCGCCGTGCTCGACGAGATCTGGCGCACCCGCGACAGCGAACCGGCCCAGGAGTTCGTGGAACTCGGCTACCCGGCGCTGCAGGTGAGCCAGGCGACGCTGACCGAGACGGACGCGTGGCTGGCCGACACGAGCCGGCCGGCACCGCTGCGCCGGCTGGTCCACGAGGGACGGGACGGTGTGGTACGGGCCCTGCGTGCCCGGGCCCGGGACGCGGAGTCGGAAGCCGCGGCGGCCTGAGCCGCGCGAACTACTCCTTGCCGGCCTGGTCGGCGAGCTGGGAGATGCCGGCGACGATGCCGCCCGCGAGGTTTCCGCCACCGAACGCCGCGGCCATCGACAACGCGGCGAGCTTGGCCGACCGGTCCGGGATGCGCTTGCGGGCCCGGGCGCCGGTCACGATCTCCAGTACCCGCTGGTTCGGCGAGACCGCCACGAGTACCGCCTCGTCGACGCGGCCGAGCTGGGCGTGCAGCTTCTCCGCGTGCCCCCGTACCGGCTCGTCGAGGTCGCCGACGTAGACGCTGAAGACGAGGCCGGTGGAGTCCTCGGCGAGGCGCAGCGCCTCGTCCAGTCGCAGCAGTTGGGGCGTGGTGAACGGCCCGTCCAGCACCTCTGGCCGACCGGTCAGCTTCGCCGCCTCACCAGCTGTCACTTGCGCCTCCCGTTTCACCGTACTGTACGGTCACCGGTTCGTCGCCCACCGCATCGGTCCCGCCCGCCTCCAGGGCCGGCTTGGCGGTCCCGGCCGTCACGGCGTGCGCGGTGGGGCTGGCCGGGACCCCGTGCTCGCGGGCGGCCACGAACCACACCGGGGCAAACGCGAACGGCCGGCCCGGCCGGTACCGCTTGCTGGCGCGGCGGCCACCGGCCCCGTAGACAAGGGCATAGACGGCCGCCACGATGGCGGCCGGAATTCCGGCGAAAATCAGCAGCGTCTCTGCGATGGACAAAGCTCAACGCCCCAGCCTCAGAGGGACACGAACGGATCAACCGTAGCGGAGACCTCCACCGGATACCTCGCCGGGGTTTGGGGCTCGCTGGCTGGTCCGCTTCGCGGGGCGCGCTGGTGCGGCTCGCGGCTACGCGGCTTCGGGGAGTTCCAACCAGTTGGCCCATCGGGGGTCGGGGGTACGGTGGCCGAGCACGCGCCAGGCCAGGCCCTTGGGCGCGGCGGGCGGCGCCGGCAAACGCCAGCCGAGTTCGGCTGGCGTTCGATCACCCTTGCTGTGGTTGCACCGGGCGCAGGCGGCTACCACGTTTTCCCAGGAGTGCCGCCCGCCCCGGCTGCGTGGCAGCACGTGGTCTATGGTCTCGGCCGCACCCCGGCAGTAGGCGCAGCGGCCGCCGTCGCGGGCGAAGATCGCGCGACGGGACAGGCCGACGTGGGTGCGGTAGGGTACCCGGACGTACCGGGTCAACCGGATCACCAGTGGGACCGGCAGGGCCTCCCGGGCACTGTGCAGGAAACCGTCGCCATCGGCCACGCACACGGCCTTCGTGGCGAGCACGAGAATGGCGGCGCGACGCACCGACACGACACACAGCGGCTCGTACGTCTGGTTGAGTACCAAGGCTGCCGAGCCCGGCGTGCGTCGTATGTCAGGCATCGTTCTCACCCTCTTTGGGCCGTCCCGGTCTGGTCTCCGCCCTTGTCCGGACACTACTCGTGGCCCCAATAGTCCCCGATTGATCCGGGGATTGCACGTACTAATCGGGGCCGCGACGGTAAACCCTGGGTGACGCCGCCCGCATCGGCCGGCCAGGTACGGGGCGGATTCGGCGACGGGCGGGGCATGCGGTACGAAAGCACGGTGAGCATCGCCCAGGTACCCTCCCCGACTCCCACCCCGAGCGTGTCCCCCTCGGTCAACTGCGGGAGCAGCGACGAGCTGTGCAGCTGGATCTACCGGCACACCGACAGCAGGTGGCTCGCCTCGGGCAGCTACTACTTCCTGGTCAAGCCGCTGCGGATCCTGCTGATCGTGGCGATCGCCCTGATCGTCCGGTACGCCCTGCACCGGACGATCAACCGGCTGGTCCGCAGCACCGCCCAGGGCACCGTGCCGGCCATCCTCAAGCCCCTGAAGGAGCGGCTGCCGTCCTCGCTCCAGGACGTGGCGTCGATCTTCCCCGAGCGGCGCCGGCAGCGCGCCGAGGCGATCGGCTCGGTCCTGCGCAGCACGGCCACCGCGGTCGTGTTCTCGATCGCCGGGCTGATGATCCTCGCCGAGCTGGGCGTCAACCTGGCACCGCTGCTGGCCAGCGCGGGGATCGTCGGGGTGGCGCTGGGGTTCGGCGCGCAGAGCCTGGTCAAGGACCTGATCGCCGGTCTGTTCATGTTGCTGGAGGACCAGTACGGGGTCGGCGACGTGGTGGACGTGGGCCAGGCCAGCGGCGTCGTCGATGCGGTCGGCCTGCGGATCACCACGATCCGGGACGGCCAGGGGGTCCTCTGGTACATCCGCAACGGCGAGATCGTCCGGGTGGGCAACAAGAGCCAGGGCTGGTCGATGACCATGGTCGACGTGCCCGTCGGCTTCGCCGACCTGGACGAGGCGATCGAGCTGCTGCGCCGGGCGGCCGCCAGCATCGCGGAGGATCCGGCCTGGCAGGACGACCTCCTGGAGGGGCCCGAGGTCCTCGGCGTCGAGCAGATCACCGCCGACGGGGCGGTGCTGCGGACCACCGTCAAGACCAACTCGGACGCGCAGTGGCGGGTGGGCCGCGAACTGCGCCGACGCCTCACCGAGGCGCTCGCCGGAGCCGGCATGTCCAGCCCGGGCGGCGAGGGACGGGTGGTCGTCCGGCCCGCCCGCCCGCCGCAGACCGCGGCCGGGGCCACATCCAGCCAGACGTCTGGACCAGGTCCCGGACCGGCTTCTGGACCGGCAGCCGGCGGGCCGGCGCCCGGGCCGGCCCGCGCCACCGGCGGCGACAATCAGGCCGGTGGCGCCTGACCCTGTGGTGTCGCTGGCGCTCCATGTGGTCGGTCGTATATCGTCCGTTCGTTCAATCGACCACCCTTGACACCACCCGTTCGCCCTAGCGCGAGTTCGGATGATCGGGCAGAATTTGGAAATACGTATAGCCGCGAAGTTTGCCGGAGCGGCCACCGCACGCGCTCGACAGACTGTGCTCGACGCCGATGTCGTGACCATGGAAGGGCTCGCCGGTGTCTGAGGATAAGCACGCCGCACCCAGTGGGCCGGCGGACGCGGACCTTGGTGACACGGGCACGCGCGTGGGCGCCCACCGCAGGTCCGAGCCGGAGGAGCCCCAGGAGCGGTCCGCGACCTTCGGCGAGATCTTCGCCAGCGGCCAGTTCCGCGCCCTGTACTCGGCGACCATGCTCTCCTGGATCGGCGACTACCTCGCCAAGGCGGCCGTCACGGCGCTGGTGTACACCCAGACCCAATCGATCGCCATCTCCGCCGCCACCTTCGCGATCAGCTATGTCCCCTGGGTACTGGGCGGGCCGATCCTGGCGGCCCTGGCCGAGCGGTACCCGTACCGCCGGGTGATGATCATCTGTGACGTGTTCCGCGCCGCACTCGTCGCGATCGTCGCCATCCCCGGCATGCCGGTACCGGCAATGCTGGCGCTGCTGTTCGCCACCGCGCTGCTCAACCCGCCGTTCGAGGCGGCCCGCTCCGCTCTGATGCCCCGCGTGCTCGACGGCGACCGGTACGTCCAGGCGACCGTCATGCAGAATGTCACCGGCCAGGGTGCGCAGCTCGCCGGGTACCTGATCGGCGCCGCGATGGCCGCGTACCACCCGCACCTCGCACTGGCCGTCGACGCCACCACCTTCGCCGCGTCCGCGTTGCTGGTCGCGCTGTTCATCCACTCCTACCGCCCGGCGCTGGACAAGTCGCAGCGCACCCACCTGCTGCGCGAGACCGGGCAGGGGTTCAGCGTGGTGTTCGGCACGGACGTGCTGCGCGCGATCGCCATCCTGATCTTCACGCTGATGCTCTTCACCGCGCTGCCCGAGGGTCTGGCCGCGGCCTGGGCCGGACACCTGTCGGACACGCCCGCGGGCAAAGGCGTCGACCAAGGTCTGATCATGGGCGGATACCCCGCCGGCTTCATCCTCGGCGGCCTGGTCGTCAGCAGGATGCTGCCGCCGGCGCACCGGCGCCGGCTGATCCGGCCGCTGGCGGTGCTGGCGCCGCTGGCCATGGTGCCGGCAGTGCTCAACCCGAGCGCACCGGTGATCGCGGTGCTCGCCCTGGTGTGCGGCTTCGCCGTGGCCGGCCTGTTCCCGTCGGCCAACGGGCTGTTCGTGCGCGCGCTGCCCGACGTGTTCCGGGCCCGGGCCTTCGGCATCATGCAGAGCGGCGTGCAGATCATCCAGGGTCTGGCCATCTTCACGTGCGGCGCGCTCGCCGACCGGTTCACGCTGCCGATCGTGGTGGGCGTGTGGAGCGTGGGCGGCGTGCTGGTGATGCTCGTGGCCAGCGCGCAGTGGCCGTCCCAGCCCCGCTTCACCGCCGCCTTCCAGGCTGCCGACCAGGCCAACAGCGCCAACGCGGCGCGGGCCGGCGGCGCCGTGCCGCCGGACGCGACCGCCCCGCCCCGGGTCCGCACCGCCGAGTCCGTCTGAACCGAGGAAGCCGGCCGCGGCGCAGCCGCGTCCCCCGTGCGGATCAGCTGGCAGAATTGAGCGGTGGCAAGCCCTGAGAACTTCTACGAGGCCGTCGGCGGCGAGCCGACCTTCGGCAAGCTGGTCGACGCGTTCTATGCGGGGGTCGCGACCGATCCGGTGCTGCGCCCGCTGTACCCGGACGCCGACCTGGCACCCGCGGCAGAGCGGCTGCGGATGTTCCTCATCCAGTACTGGGGCGGCCCGGACACCTACTCGCAACGGCGCGGCCACCCGCGGCTGCGGCAGCGCCACGCGCCCTTCACGATCGGGCCACCCCAGCGCGACGCCTGGCTGCTGCACATGCGGGCGGCCGTCGACAGCCTGGACCTGACCCCGGAACAGGCGCGGACGCTGTGGGAGTACCTCGAACGGGCGGCCATGTTCATGGTCAACACTTTCGAGGGGTAGCCCGCGGCGGGGGAGCGTCGTTGGTGCCTCTGGGCGGGCACAGCCGGAGCCTGGCGCGGGCGCGCCCGCCCAGCCCCGAAGCCCCCGCTGCAAGGAGCCACTCACATGCGCCGAGGTCTGCTCGCCGCGGTCCTGGTCGCCATGGTCGGCGCGGTCGTCGCCGCCGCCCTGCCCGCCCGGGCCGACCAGAGCCAACCCGCCGTGGTCTCGGCCAACCCGGTCGACAACACACCCAACGTGCTCAACGGCACGGTGTACGCGCTGGCGCTCGTCGGCACCACCGTGGTGGTCGGTGGCAACTTCGACCAGGTCGCGAACGCGCAGAGCGTGGTGGGCCGGACCCGGCACGACATCTTCGGGTACGACCTGGCGACCGGGCAGGTGACGGACTTCAAGCCGCAGGTCGACGGCGTGGTCACCGCGCTGGCCGCCGGTCCGGGCAGCACGGTCTACCTCGGCGGCCGGTTCACCTCCGTCGACGGGGTGCCCCAGCACGGCCTCGCCCAGCTCGACGTGGGCACCGGGCAGCGGGTACCCGCGTTCAAGGCCTCGGTCGACGGCGGCGACGTGCGCACGCTCGGCTACGCGCAGGGCTGGCTGTACGCGGGCGGCTCGTTCACCGGAGTCAACCGGCGGGCCCGGGCCGCGCTGGCCCGGCTGAACCCGGTCACCGGAGCCCTGGATCCCGGGCTCGACCTGGGCATCGCGGCGCCGCACTCGGGGGTGACCAAGGTGGACGACCTGTCGGTCAGCCCCGACGGCAGCAGGCTGGTGGCGATCGGCGCGATCGAGTCGGCCGGCGGCGCGGCCCGGACCCAGCTGCTGATGGCCAGCATCGGCAGCGGCGGCGTCAGCCTGTCCGGCTGGTACACCGACGCGTACACCGGTAGCTGCGACACCGGCTACGACACGTACCTGCGGGGGGTGGACTTCTCGCCGGCCGGCGACTACTTCGTGGTCGTCGCGACCGGCAAGCTGACCGGGGCGGGGAAGATGTGCGACAGCGCGGCCCGCTTCGAGGCCGCCGGTACCGGCCCGCACGGCCCCACCTGGGTGAACTACACGGGCGGGAACTCGCTGTTCGCGGTCGACGTGACCGGGCCGGCCGTGTACGTGGGCGGGCACGAGCAGTGGCTGGACAACCCGCTCGGCGACAAGTCCGCGGGCCCGGGAGCGGTGTACCGGCCGGGCATCGGCGCCATCGACCCGGTCAGCGGCAAGGCGCTGGCCTGGAACCCCACCCGCACCCGGGGTGTGGGCGTGCGGGCCTTCCTCTCCTGTCCGGCCGGCCTGGTCGTGGGCTCGGACACCGAACAGCTCGGGCACGAGTACCACGCCAGGCTGGGTATGTTTCCCCCCAGCTGAAAAGAGGGCTCCTACAAGAGGCCGCCCTCGTCGTGCAGCCAGTCCACGAACGCCACCGCCACCGCGGCGGCACAGTCGATCAGTTCGACCAGCAGCGCGTCGTGCGCACCCGAGATGAGGGGTACCTGCATCTCCGCGTAGATCGGCAGCTGGCCGCGCTCGGTCGGGTCGCCCACGTAGGCCTTGCAGAACCGTCGCGAGTGGTTCCACTCGTTGACCACCCGGTACGCGCGGTCCGCCCAGTCCGGCGGGACGGTCCCGTGTGGACGGGCACGGATCACCAGGATCTCGTCGTCCGGGCCTTCGAGCGTGAAAAGTACGGCGTGGCGCTCCCACATCGCCAGCAGGCTGCCATCGCCGTCAGTGAGATATCTGATCTCCAGCCGGTCCAGTGCCGTACCCAGCCGCTTCATGTCGACATGGGCGACGACGGCGCCGGAGCGCTCGGGTACCCGCTGTGATGGAACCTCCGTCCGAACGCCGACATCGGTTGGTGCGATGCCGGAATCTCCGTTGTCGGCCTGTCCTCCCCGCTTCGGCCACCACGGCATTGTCAGTGCTCCTCGCTTCACAGAGTGTCCACATGCCGACCATGCGTGCAGACCCGAGGCCCGGACCCCTAGCCAGAAGTACCGACCTCGGCGACACCGAATCGTACGCACGAAACCGTTGGGCCACCAGACCGTCATACGTTCGGATAGCTATCTATCGGAGTGTGCGAACCACGAGCGGCGTGTCGCGCTGCCGCCACGCCGTGCCGTACCCCGCCGCCAGACCGACCCAACCGGCCGCCACCCGCACCGCGACCGGGTGCCCGGCCGGGTCGCCGGCGCCGCCGAGGAAGCCCATCCGCAGCACGCCCTGAACGAGCCGCTGCGGAACTTCCACCCGGTCTCCCGGAATCTCCACCACGATCGGCACGTGGTCCAGCAGCGCGTCGCGCAGCACCCGCTCGCCCACCGACCGCCCGCCGACCCCTGAGTCACCGGCATCGCGCAGGGTACGCGCGGCCGCGGCGGCGACCCGCCGGATCTCGTCCAGCGGAATCCGCTCGACGACCGTACCGGCGGAGGACGGCAGCCGCCAGCGCCATTCCAGGTCGCGGCGGTCCGGCGTGCCCTGCCCGTCGAGGCTGTGCAGCAGCGCCGCGGCCGACACGGTGATGTCCGCGGGCGGCGGTGCGATCGCCTCGACGAGCCGGGTGACCAGCACCTCCCAGGGCAGGCGCGCCCACAGCGCGAGCCGCTGCGGTGCCCCGCCGGCCTGGTCCGGGGGCACGGCACGCAGCCGGACCAGGGCCGCCGGGTCCAGCCGCACCAGCCGCGACAGGAACGCCGCGGCATCCGCGCGACCGTCCGGGGTCAGGCCTGCCACGGCGCCAGAAACGCGCGCTCCGCGTCGGACAGCCGGCGCGGCCGCTCGTTGGCCAGGTCGAACGGTACGCACACGGACAGCGCCCGGCTCGCCAGCTCCGCGCCGTCGAACAGCTCGTAGGCGATGGTGAACCGGCTGGCCCGCAGCTCGGCCACCCACAACTCGATGCGCACCGGGTCGGTGTAGTCGACCGGCCGCAGGTAGTCGACCTCGTGCCGGGAGACGACCACCCCGTCCTCGAAGCTGGTCAGGCCGTGTTCCCGGGCGCCGGCGAACATCAGCGCCACCCGGGCCTCTTCGTAGAGCGTGAGGAACCGCGCGTTGTTCACGTGGCCGAAGACGTCCATGTCCGACCAGCGCAGCGGGCAGGTGTAGACGTAGCGGGGCACGTCTAGTCGCGGGTCAGCTTGCGGTAGGTGACCCGGTGTGGCCGGGCCGCCTCCGCGCCGAGCCGGTCGACCTTGTTCTTCTCGTACGCCTCGAAGTTGCCCTCGAACCAGAACCACCGCGACGGATCGTCGTCCTCGCCCTCCCAGGACAGGATGTGCGTGGCGACCCGGTCGAGGAACATCCGGTCGTGCGAGATGACCACCGCGCACCCCGGGAAGTCCAGCAGCGCGTTCTCCAGGCTGGACAGCGTCTCCACGTCCAGGTCGTTGGTCGGCTCGTCGAGCAGCAGCACGTTGCCGCCGATCTTCAGGGTGAGCGCCAGGTTGAGCCGGTTGCGCTCGCCGCCGGACAGCACGCCGGTCGGCTTCTGCTGGTCCGGCCCCTTGAACCCGAAGGCCGCGACGTACGCGCGGGAGGGCATCTCGACCTTGCCCACCATCAGGTGGTCCAGGCCGTCCGAGACGATCTCCCAGACCGTCTTGGTCGGGTCCAGGGCGGACCGGGCCTGGTCCACATAGGACAGTTTCACGGTCTCGCCGACCCGGACGCCGCCGCTGTCCGGCTGCTCCAGGCCCACGATGGTCTTGAACAGCGTGGTCTTGCCCACGCCGTTGGGCCCGATGATGCCGACGATGCCGTTGCGCGGCAGCGAGAACGACAGGTCCTTGATCAGCACCCGGTCGCCGAAGCCCTTGGTGAGGTGCGCCGCCTCGATCACGGTGTTGCCCAGCCGCGGGCCCGGCGGGATCTGGATCTCCTCGAAGTCCAGCTTCCGGGTCTTCTCCGCCTCGCTGGCCATCTCGTCGTAGCGCTGCAGCCGCGCCTTGGACTTGGCCTGGCGCGCCTTGGGGTTGGAGCGCACCCAGTCCAGCTCGTCGGTCAGCCGCTTCTGCAGCTTGGCGTCCTTGCGGCCCTGCACCGCCAGCCGCTCGGCCTTCTTCTGCAGGTACGTCGAGTAGTTGCCCTCGTACGGGTAGGTGCGGCCACGGTCGATCTCCAGGATCCACTGCGCCACGTTGTCCAGGAAGTACCGGTCGTGGGTGATCGCGACCACCGTGCCGGCGTACTTGGCGAGGTGCTGCTCCAGCCACTGCACGCTCTCCGCGTCCAGGTGGTTGGTTGGCTCGTCGAGCAGCAGCAGGTCGGGCTGTTCGAGCAGGAGCCGGCACAGCGCCACGCGGCGGCGCTCGCCGCCGGAGAGCTGGGTGACGTCGGCGTCGGGCGGCGGGCAGCGCAGCGCGTCCATGGCCAGTTCGAGCTTGGAGTCGATGTCCCAGGCGTCGGCGTGGTCCAGCTCCTCCTGCAGCTTGCCCATCTCGTCCATCAGCGCGTCGGAGTAGTCCGTCGCCATCTGCTCGGCGATCTTGTTGAACCGCTCCAGCCTGGCCTTGGTCTCCGCGACCGCCTCTTCGATGTTGCCCAGCACGTTCTTGGCGTCGTTGAGCGGCGGCTCCTGGGCGAGCAGGCCGACGGTGTACCCGGGCATGAGGCGCGCCTCGCCGTTGCTCGGCCGGTCGTCGCCGGCCATGATCCGCAGCAGGCTGGACTTGCCCGCGCCGTTCGGCCCGACTACGCCGATCTTGGCACCGGGCAGGAAGTTGAGGGTGACGTTGTCCAGGACAACCTTGTCACCGTGCGCCTTGCGGGCCTTCTCAAGCGTGTAGATGAACTGGGCCACGGGGTGCCCTACCTCCGAAACTACGGGTGATGTCCGGTCAATCCTTCCAGGCCGGCGCGGCAGCGCCCACCCGGGGCCGTCCGGTCAGCCCGCCCGGCTGGTGACCGCCGGCTCCGGTTTGCTCCGGGTGCCGTGGATCTCCTTGACGAGCTGGCCGGTGGAGACGAAGTAGCGGGTCGTCCCCTTCGGGTCGACGTTGGTCGCCACGTACCCGCCGGCCACGTCGGGGTCCTTCGCGACCGTGTCGAGGAACAGCGCGTTGGTACCTTCGGCCAGGGCTTCTCCTGGTGGTCCGAGGTGTCCCTGGTAGTAGAGCGCGCCGCCCGGGTCCTGGCAGATCCACACCTCCGACTGGGCGGTACGCAGGTACAACAGCTCGAGGAGCGGGGTGATTTTGGCCACCGCCTCGGTGTGCTTCGGGCACTCCCGCCCGGCCGCGGACCGGGTCGCGACGGCGCTCGGGGTGCCGCTCGCGGGCGCCGGGCCGGGCGGGTCCGCGGTGGTCGGGTCCGGCGCCGGGGAGCTGGTGTGCGCGCTGGCCGCCGCGTGGTGCTGCTTCTGCCGCTGCGCGGCCAGCCACCCGCCGCTGCCCCCGATGATCGCGAGGAACACCATCGCGAGCAGCACCTGCAGCACCCCCACGCCGCCTCGCGCTCCGCTCACAGTTGGCAGGATGTCACCGCCGCGCCACCGGCGACTGTCCGGTCTCGAATGTCCACCTTCCGGGCAGCCAAGTACGCTCAGTTTCTGGGCCAGGGTGGCCAGTCGGAGGGGTGTCCGTGGGTGAACTGAGCTCTTTCGTGGTAGTGGCCAACCGGCTGCCGGTCGACGAGGTCGCCGGCGCCGACGACGGGCGCGACGACCCGGCACGGCTGGGCGAGGGCGGCGGGCGCAGCTGGCGGCGCAGCCCCGGCGGGCTGGTCACCGCGCTGCAGCCGGTACTGGCCGCGCAGCGGGGCACCTGGGTGGGCTGGACCGGACGGGCGGGCAAGCACGACGAGGAGCCGCCGGCCCCGTTCGAGCTGGACCGGATGACCCTGCGGCCGGTCAACCTCACCCACGATGACCTGGAGCGCTACTACGAGGGCTTCTCCAACTCCAGCCTGTGGCCGCTGTACCACGACGCGGTGGAGACCCCGCTGTACAAGCGCAGCTGGTGGGAGGCGTACCGGCGGGTCAACCAGCGCTTCGCGCAGGCCGCCGCCGAGCAGGCCGCCGAGAGCGCCACGGTCTGGGTGCAGGACTACCAGCTCCAGCTCGTACCGGCGATGCTCCGCGCGCTGCGCCCGGACCTCAAGATCGGCTTCTTCCTGCACATCCCGTTCCCGCCGGTGGAGCTGTTCATGCAGCTGCCCCGCCGGGCCGAGATCCTGCGCGGCCTGCTCGGCGCCGACCTGGTCGGGTTCCAGCGGCCGCTGGCCGCGCAGAACTTCCTCCGGCTCACCCGGCACCTGCTCGGGCTGCGACCGCGCGGCGCCGGGGTCGAGGTGGACGACCGCACGGTGCACGCCGCGGCGTTCCCGATCTCCATCGACGTGGCCGAGATCGAGGCGCTGGCCGCCAGCCCGCTGGTGCGCGCCCGGGCCGAGCAGATCCGGGCCGAGCTGGGCGACCCGAAGACCGTCATCCTGGGCGTGGACCGGCTGGACTACACGAAAGGCATCGAGCAACGGTTCAAGGCGTTCCGTGAGCTTCTGTCGGAACAACGACTGTCCGTACCCGAGGCGGTCATGGTACAGGTGGCCACCCCCAGCCGCGAGCGGGTGGAGCACTACCAGCGACTTCGCCTCAAGGTCGAGCGCGAGGTCGGCCGGATCAACGGGGAGTACGGGCGCGTCGGCGTGCCGGCCGTGCACTACCTTCATCAGTCGTACAGTCGCAGTGAGCTCGTCGCGCTCTATTGTGCGGCTGACGTGATGATGGTTACTCCCCTGCGAGATGGCATGAACTTGGTGGCCAAGGAGTACGTGGCGGCCCGGGTGGACCTCGGCGGCGCTCTCGTCCTCTCCGAATTCGCCGGCGCCGCCGGTGAGCTACGACAGGCATTTCTGTGCAACCCGCACGATCTGCAGGGCGTCAAGGACGCGCTGATGCGCGCGATCAACGTGGACGGGGCCGACGCGGCCAGGCGGATGCGAACCATGCGCCGGCACCTGCGCGCCCACGACGTCTCACACTGGGCCTCGTCCTTCCTGTCCGCACTCGGAGTACCCGCACCCTCCCTGAAGAACTCCGAGGAAAGAGCAGAGTGACCGACCGGATCTACCCCACGCTGCGCGCGGCGGTGGGGCTCATCGCGCGCGTCCCGCAACTCCTGGTCGCCTGTGACTACGACGGCACGCTCGCGCCGACCGTGATCGACCCGACCGAGGCGGTACCGCTTCCGGAGGCGGTCGCCGCGGTCCGCGCGCTGGCCGCCCTGCCGCAGACCACGGTCGCGGTCGTGTCCGGGCGCGCCCTGCGCGACCTGGCCACCCTGTCCCGCCTGCCCAGCGAGGTGCACCTGGTCGGGAGCCACGGCTCCGAGTTCGACATCGGCTTCGTGCAGCGGCTGGCGCCGGAGCTGATCGAGCTGCGCACCCGGCTGCAGCACGCCGTGGAGGACATCGTCCGGGGGCATCCGGACGTGCGCCTGGAGCCGAAGCCGGCCAGCATCGCGGTGCACGTACGGACGGCCGATCCGGCCGAGGCCGAGGATGTGCTGGAGGCGCTGCGCGCCGGGCCGGCCAGCTGGCCGGAGATCCACGTGACCGCCGGCAAGCAGGTCACCGAGCTGCTGGTGATGCCGACGAACAAGGGCACCGCGATCGACGCGCTGCGCATGCAGCTGTCCGCGAGCGCGGTGCTGTTCATGGGCGACGACGTGTCCGACGAGAAGGCGTTCGCGCACCTGCACGGGCCCGACGTGGGCATCAAGATCGGCCCGGGCGGTACGCGGGCCGCGTACCGGGTGGACGAGCCGATCGACGCCGTGCGGGTGCTCGCGTACCTGCTGGACACCAGGCGCAACTGGCTGTACGGCGAGCGGTCGGTGCCCATCGAGCGGCACTCCATGCTCGCCAACGGCCGCACCGTCGCCCTGGTCGCCCCCGACTCGACGGTCAGCTGGCTGTGCCACCCCGATCCGGACTCCTCCGCGGTCTTCGCCGAGCTGCTCGGCGGTACCTCCGCCGGCCACTTCCGGGTGCGTCCGGCCGGCCGGGACGGCATGCCGCTGGGCCAGCGGTACCGGCCGGGCACGATGAGCGTGGAGACGCGCTGGTCCGGCCTCACGGTGACGGACTGGCTGGACCGCGGGGTACCGCCGGGCGACGCGGTGGACGCGCCGGAGTGGACGACGCTGGTGCGGATGCTCACCGGGACCACCCGGGCCCACGTCGAGTTCTGCCCCCGGCCCGAGTACGGCCAGGTGCACATCAGCCTCCAGCCGCTGGGCGACGGCCTGCTCGTGCTGGGCTCCAACGAGCCGATCTCGCTGTACTCGCCCGGCGTGGACTGGGAGATCTCCAACGACGGCAGCAACGACACCGCCCAGGCGGAGATCGACCTGACCCGCATGGGCGGCCGGTGCGAGCTGGAGCTGCGCTGCGGGTCGCAGAGCCTGCAGCCGCCGGCCGAGCCGCTGGACGCGCGCCAGGCGCGGGTGGAGCGCGGGTGGAAGGACTGGGCCGGCGCGCTGCGGCTGCCCGCGGTCGCGCGCGACCTCGTGCTGCGCAGCGCGCTGACCCTGCGCGGCCTGCACCACACGCCGAGCGGCTCGCTGATCGCCGCGGCGACCACGTCGCTGCCCGAGGAGATGGGCGGCATCCGCAACTGGGACTACCGGTACTGCTGGCTGCGGGACGGCGCGATGTCCGCGCGGGCCCTGGTCGACCTCGGCTCGCTCGCCGAGGCGGAGTCCTTCCTGGCCTGGGTGGACCGCTGCGTGGAGCGCACCGGCGGGCACCCGGAGCGGCTGCACCCGCTGTACACCGTCGGCGGGCTGGACCTCGGCCCGGAGGCGGTCATCGACACGCTGCCCGGGTACGCCGGCTCCCGGCCGGTGCGCATCGGCAACGCGGCCAACCGGCAGCTGCAGCTGGACGTGTTCGGACCGATCGCCGACCTGATCGCCGCCGTCGTGGACAGCCGGGGCCGGCTGTACCCGCAGGAGTGGCGGGTGCTCGTCGCGATGGTCGAGGCCGTCGAGCGGCGCTGGCACGAGCCGGACCACGGGCTCTGGGAGGCCCGGCTGCCACCCCGCCACCACGTGTACTCCAAGGTGATGTGCTGGCTCACCGTGGACCGGGCCATCAAGATCGCCGAAGACTTCGACGGCGGGGTACGGGAGGGCTGGCGGGACCTGCGCGACCGGGTCGGCGCCAACGTCCTGGAGCACGGCTGGCACGAGACGGCCGGCGCGTACACCGTGGCCTACGGGGTGCGGGACATGGACGCGTCCTCGCTGTGGATCGGCCTGTCCGGCCTGCTGCCCAACGAGGACCCGCGGTTCCTGGCCACCGTGCTCGCGATCGAGGCGGACCTGCGCAGCGGGCCGACGGTCTACCGGTACAAGTGGGACGACGGGCTGCCCGGGCGGGAGGGCGGCTTCCACATCTGCGCGGCCTGGATGATCGAGGCGTACCTGCGCACCGGCCGCCGGGCGGACGCGGAGGAGCTGTTCGAGCAGATGCTCGACTGTGCCGGACCGACCGGGCTGCTGCCCGAGCAGTACGACCCGGAGTCCGAGCGGGGGCTGGGCAACCATCCCCAGGCGTACAGCCATCTGGGTCTGATCCGGTGCGCCCTACTCCTCGACGGGACCCTCAAGGTCTAGGACTCCGACCACCTCGCCGATCACGATCACGACCGGCGGGCGCAGGCCGGCCGCGCGTACCGCCGCGACGATGCCGCCCAGCGGGGCCTGGACGACCTGCTGGCCCGGCGTCGTGCCGTGCCGGACCACGGCGACCGGGGTCTGCGCCGGCCGGCCCTCGCGCAGCAGCACCTCCGCGATCGCGGGCAGGTTCGCCAGGCCCATGAGCACGCAGACGGTACCGCGCAGGCGCGCCACGGCCGGCCAGTCGACGAGACTGGTCGGGTCGTCCGGCGGCAGGTGCCCGGAGACCACGACGAACTCGTGCGCCACGCCCCGGTGCGTGATCGGGATGCCGGCCGCGGCGGGTACCGCCAGCGCGCTCGTCACGCCCGGCACCACGGTCACCGGTACGCCCGCCGCGGCGCAGGCGAGTACCTCCTCGCCGCCGCGGCCGAAGACGTACGGGTCGCCACCCTTGAGGCGGACCACGAACCGGCCCGACCGGGCCCGGTCCACGAGGATCCGGTTGATCTCCTCCTGGGCCCGGCTCTGGCCGTGCGGGATCTTGGACGCGTCGACCAGCTCCACCTCGGCGCGCAACTCGTCCAGCAGCAGGCCGGGCGCCAGCCGGTCGACGACGACGACATCGGCGGCCAGCAGCAGCCGGCGCCCCTTGACGGTGATCAGCTCGGGATCGCCCGGTCCCGCGCCGATCAACGCCACGGACCCCGCCATACCCGACGGAAAGGCGGCGGCGGGGGAAGCGAGGTGTGCCCGGACCCAGTCGCGCACCGCGACCGCCCGGCGCGGGTCACCGCCGCCCAGCACCGCGACGGTCACCGGGCCGTGCCGGGTCACCGCGGGCGTCCAGGCGGTGGCCGCGTGCCGGTCGTCGGCCCGTACGCAGAACACCCTGCGCTCCGCCGCCGCCGCGCTCACCGAGGCCGCCGCGAGCCGGTCGTCCACCGCGGCCTGCACCAGCCAGGCTCCGTCCACATCGGACGGTACGAACGCGCGCCGCTCCCAGTGCAGCCGGCCCTCGTCGGCCAGGGCGCGCAGGGCCGGGGTCACCTCCGGCGCGACCAGTACCACCCGGGCGTCCGCGGCGAGCAACGCCGGTACCCGCCGGGTGGCCACCGTTCCGCCGCCGACGACCAGCACCCGCTTGCCCGCCAGCAGCAGCCCCAGCGGGTACGGGTCGGCACTCACTTTTCGGCCACTCCGGCCGAGTCGAACGTGGCCACCTCGTGCAGCACCCGGACCGCCGCGCCGACGATCGGCACCGCCAGCAGGGCCCCGGTGCCCTCGCCCAGGCTCAGCCCGAGATCGACCAGGGGAGTGAGGCCCAGGTGGCGCAGGGCGACGGTGGCACCCGGCTCGACCGAGAGGTGCCCGGCGACCATGGCGCCGGTGGCGTCGGGGGCCAGGGCCGCCGCGGCGAGGGCCGCGGCGCAGGCGTTGACGCCGTCGAGGATGACCGGTGTGCGCGCGGCCCCGGCGCCGAGGATGAAGCCGGCCAGCGCGGCGTGCTCCAGGCCGCCTACTGCCGCCAGTACCCCCAACGGATCTTCGGGGTCCGGACGGTGCCGCGCCAGCGCGTCCCGGACCACCGATGTCTTGCGGTCGAGCGTGGTGTCGTCGATGCCGGTGCCCCGGCCCGTCACCTCGGCCGGGTCGGCCCCGGTGAACGCGGCGGTCAGCGCGGCCGCGGCCGTCGTGTTGCCGATGCCCATGTCGCCCGTGACCAGCACGCCCGCCCCGGCCGCCAGCAGTTGGTCGGCGACCGCGATGCCGGCGGCGACGGCGGCCAGCGCCTCCCCGCGGGTCAGCGCCGGCTCGACCGTCATGTCGCGGGTGCCGGGCCGGACCTTCGCACAGATCAGCCCCGGCGCGGGGTCCAGAGGTGCGGCCACGCCGACGTCCACCACCGTGACCGACGCACCCACCTGGCGGGCCAGCGCGTTGACGACCGCGCCGCCGGCCAGGAAGTTCGCCACCATCTGCGCGGTGACCTCCTGCGGCCACGGGGTCACCCCCCGGGCGTGCACGCCGTGGTCCCCGGCGAAGACCGCGACGGCGGCCGGCTCGGGCAGCGGCGGCGGGCAGCTGCCCGCGAGGCCGGCGAGGCGCACCGACAGCTCCACCAGGACGCCCAGCGAACCGGCCGGCTTGGTCAGCCGGGCGTGCAGGTCGCGCGCGGCGGCCATGGCCGTGCGATCGAGCGGGCCGATGGCCGCCAGCGTGTGGTCAAGCATGGTGGCAGTTTCGCGCACCCCGATCCATCGATGTCCGCCGCCCAGGGTGATTACTCGCCACATCTGATCCACTACTTCTAGTCACGTTCTCACGTCTTATGTCCTACTTTAGTGGTGTGATGACGCGCACATTCACCTTTGTCGGCCATATCGCGGCCCTGGTCCGCGCCGGCCTCATCGGCGGCGTGGCCGTCGCCACGATCGCCTACCCGCTGGCCGCCGTCGCCGGCCTCGGCGCCAAGGCCGGCGCCGACGCGATCAGCAACCTGCCGGCGAGCATGCGGATCCAGCCGCCGCCGCAGACCTCGTACCTCTACGCCGCCGACGGCAAGACGCTCATCACCACCTTCTACGAGGAGGACCGCAAGTTCACCACGCTCGCGGCCACGTCGCCGTGGATACAGGAGGCCGTCGTCGCGGCCGAGGACGCCCGCTTCTACGACCACCACGGCGTCGACGTCAAGGGCACGATCCGCGCCTTCGTGGCCAACAATCAGGCGGGTACGGTCTCCCAGGGCGCCTCCACCCTGACCATGCAGTACGTGCGCAACGCGCTGCGCGACGCGGCCGGCTCGCCGCAGGCGGCGGTGGACGCGACCGAGCAGACCAGCCTGCGCAAGCTCCGCGAGATGAAGCTCGCGATCGAGCTGGAGAAGCGGATGACCAAGGCGCAGATCCTCGAGGGGTACCTGAACGTCGCGTACTTCGGGCACCGCGCGTACGGGGTGTTCGCCGCCGCCCAGATCTACTTCTCCACCGTGCCCGCGAACCTCACCCTGACCCAGGCCGCACTCCTCGCCGGCCTGGTACAGGCGCCGACCGCGTACGATCCGGCCGCCACCGACCAGAGTGCCGCGCTGGTCCGGCGCGACTACGTGATCGACCGCATGGCGCAGCTCGGGTACATCTCGGCGCAGGAGGCGGTGCGGGCCAGGGCGGAACCGATCCGGCTGAAGCTGACCGAACCGCCCAACGACTGCACGTCGGTGTCCCGCGCGCACAACGACTGGGGCTTCTTCTGCGACGAGTTCAAGCGCTGGTGGATCGCGCAGCCGATGTTCGGCGGCAGTCCCCAGCAGCGGATGTCCAACCTGCGCTCCGGCGGGTACCGGATCGTCAGCTCGCTGGACCCGCGGGTGCAGGCCAGCGCGATGCGGCACGTCACCTCGGGGACCCGCATCGGCGACCGGTTCGCGGTCGGCGGCGTGTTCCTGGAGCCCGGTACCGGCCTCATCCGGGCGATGGCGGTCAACCGCACGTACTCGCTCGACCAGCGCCGCAACCCGATGTCCACCGATCCGGCCAAGCGGGCCCAGCACGTCAAGGGGAACTATCCGAACACCGTGAACATGCTGCTCGGCGGCGGCGACGTGAACGGGTACCAGGCGGGCTCCACGTTCAAGTACTTCACGATGCTCGCCGCCCTGGAGAAGGGGATGCCGCTGAACACGGCGATCTACGCGCCGCAGAAGCTGACCACCCGGTACGTCACCGGCTCGACCGACGCGTCCGTGTGCCCGGACGGCCGGCACTGGTGCCCGCAGAACGCCAGCAAGAGCATGACCGGCGTGCAGACGATCTGGTCCGGCTGGGGCAAGTCGGTGAACACGTACTGGGTGCAGTTGGAGCAGCGGGTGGGCGCCGCGGCCGCGGTACGCATGGCGGCACGGCTCGGCCTGACCTGGCATACCCCGATCGACGCCAGGCAGGCCAGCCAGGCGCACGCGAACTCGTGGGGTGCGTTCACGCTGGGCGTGGCAGACACGACGCCGCTGGAGATGGCCGCCGCGTACGCGACGGTCGCCGCGGACGGGATGTTCTGCCGCCCGCTGCCGGTGGTCGCCGTGATCCGGCCGGACGGCAAGCCGTTCGCCGCTGCCGCGGCGCCGCAGTGCAAGCGGGCGGTCAGCCAGGCGGTGGCCCGCGCGGCGGTGGACGCGATGCGCTGCACCACGGGGTACGGCGCGGCGCGCGGCGGCTGTGGCGGCTGGTCCACGGCACCGGGTGCGTACGGGGCCGTGGGGCGGCCGTTCGCCGGCAAGACGGGCACCACGGACTCCAACCGGGCGGCCTGGTTCATCGGCTTCACGCCCCAGCTCATCGGCGCCGGCTTCGTGGCCGACCCGGACAACCCGAACGACGTCGCCGGGTCCTCCCGGCACGGCAAGCCGCTGGCGATGGTGACCCAGACGATGCGGGACGCCATGCGCGGCAAGCCGGTCCGCTACTTCACGCCGCCGCCGGCGAGCATCGTGGGCCGGGCGCAGCACGTCTCCGCGCCGCCGAACGCCAAGCGCACCAAGCCCTGATCTACCGCAGATCGGCGGCGACCAGAGACCACATCTCCAGGTCGACCCGTCCACTGTGGAGGTGGCCGGCGTTGCGCAGCAGCCCCTCGTAGACGAAGCCGGCCTTCTCGGCGACCCGGCGCGAGGCCGTGTTGCCGGGCGCCACGCGCAGCTCGACCCGCTGCATGCCGTGCTCCAGGATCAGCGCGACGGTCACCGCGTCCAGCGCCTCGGCGGCCACGCCGAAGCCGCGCGCCGGAGCGCTGACCGCGAACGACACCTCCGTCGAGCGCGCGATCCAGTCGGTCCGCTTGGTCCACAGGCAGCCAACGAGCCGCTCGTCCTCGCGCCGTACCACCGCGTAGTGGTCGCCCGCCCCGCTGTCGCGCCGCTCGTCGGCCAGTTCGGTGCACCACGCGAGGCAGTCGATCGGAGCCGAGCCGGCCGGCAGCGGCAGCCACCGGTGCGTCTGCCGGTCGGCGAAGATCCGCTCGATGTCCGGCGCGTCGTCGGCGACCAGCCCACGCACGTGCAGGCGCGGCGTCGCGACGGTGAGCTCCGGGAACCGGCGTACCCGGAGCACGCCGCCGGCATGGGCACCGCTCAGGGCCCCGTCCGTCACGCCGCCGCCCCGAGACTTGCCGGGCCGTGCAATCCGGTGACGAACCGGTGCGCGAGCTGCGGGACGCCAACCCGGTGCAAGCAGAGATGCGACGCGTGTATCCGGCCGGACACGAACCCCTCCGGTGAGCCGCCCGGCCAGGACCAGGCCGGTTGCTCGCCGGCCCGGGGCGTGACCAGGCCACGATGACGCCTGTCGACAACGACCTCCGTACCCACCCGCAGGAACGGGGAAACCGACCGCGCGGTGGCCTCGCGGTATCCGAGGGCCAGCTG
>JBBWZQ010000377.1:0-5950 GCA_039649115.1 Micromonosporaceae bacterium
CCCGCGGCGATCGCGGTGGCGGCGACGGTGAAGGCCTGGGTACAGCGCTCGGGGGCGTCGGTACCGGCGGTGGCTTTGATGACGAGATTGCGTGGCATGCGGCCCAGCATAGGATCGTGGCATGGTCACGGAGATCGGCTTTGTCAGCCTCCTGGTAGCGGGTTTCGGCGCGCTGGCCGGCGGCCTGGTCTACCTCGCGGTCCGGGTGTCGAGGGGACGGATCTGATGGAGTCGCCGCCCTGGCTGAACGCGCCCGAAGTGTCCGAGTACCCCTATGCCGACACGCACGACCTGCGCACCGGGCCTGACCTGCACCCGGCGCTGCTGGGCCTGCTGCCGTACGTGGGCGTGTGGCGCGGCCGGGGCCGGGGCGGGTACCCGACGATCGGGGACTTCGACTACGCCCAGGAGATCCGGATCAGCCACGACGGCCGGCCGTTCCTGCACTACGAGTCGCGCGCGTGGCTGATCGAGGAGGACGGCACCCCGATCCGCCGGTCCGCCCGCGAGGTGGGCTGGTGGCGGCCGGTACTCGCGGACGGCGAGGCGACCGACGAGATCGAGGTGCTGCTGTCCCAGCCCACCGGGATCATGGAGCTGTACGTGGGCCGGGTCGACGGCCTGAAGGTCGAGCTGGTCACCGACGCGGTGCTGCGCACCGTCACCGCGAAGGAGGTGACCAGCGGCCAGCGGCTGTACGGGATCGTGGAGGGCGCGCTGCTGTACGCGCAGGAGATGTCCGCCATGGGCCAGCCGATGTCCCCGCACCTGTCCGCGCGGCTGTCGCGCGTCGGTGGATGACGGCGTGCCGACTACCATCGAGAGAGTGTCCGATTCATCGCTGGCCGCTGTGCTCCGCTCTCGTGGGCTGCGGCTGACCGCCCAGCGGCAGCTTGTCCTGGAGGCGGTGTACGAGCTGGGCCACGCCACGCCCGACCAGGTACACGCGAAGGTGTCCGCCACCGCGGCCGGTGTCAACATCACCACCGTGTACCGGACCCTGGAGCTGCTGGAGGAGTTGGGCCTGGTGACCCACGCGCACCTGTCGCACGGAGCTCCCACGTTCCACGCGGTCGGCGGGGACCAGCACGTCCACCTGGTGTGCCGGTCCTGCGGCGCGGTGAGCGAGGTGTCCCCGGACGTCCTGTCCGAGCTGTCCGCGACGCTCGGTGCGGAGCACGGGTTCCGCATCGACATCGGGCACGTGGCGCTGTTCGGTCTGTGCGGGGGGTGCGGTCGTGGCTGAGGTGCTCGTCGAGGCGGTGGAGCCCGGGTCGGTCGACGCGGGAGCGGTCGCGCACTACGGCGACCCGGTGCGGGAGCAGCGGACGCTGGCGACCGCGGCGGGTCTGGTCGACCGCTCGCACAGCGGTGTGCTGGCCATCACCGGTGCCGACCGGCTGGAGTGGCTGCACAGCCTGACGACGCAGCACCTGTCCGCGCTCGCGCCGGGTGACGGCACGGAACTGCTGGTGCTCTCGCCGCACGGGCACGTCGAGCACCACGCGGTGGTCACCGACGACGGGACGACCACGTGGCTGACCACCGAGCCCGGGCGGGCGCAGCCGTTGCTCGACTTCCTCGGGAAGATGCGCTTCCTGATGCGGGTGGAGCCCGTCGACGTGTCCGCCGACTGGGCGCTGCTGTCCCTGGTGGGTCCGCGCGCGTCGGTACCCGGGATCGAGCTGCCGCCACCCGTCGTGACCCCCGTACCGGCGGCCAAGTTCGCCTCGGCCGACGTGCCCCGGCAGCCCACCACCAGGTACGCGACCGCGGCCCTGCCCGGCGGTTGGGTGCGCCGCATGTCCTACGGGTACGACCTGCTGGTGCCGCGCGGCTCGGTGGCGGAGATCGCCGATCGGCTCGGGGTGCCGTGGGCGGGACTGTGGGCCTTCGAGGCGCTGCGGGTGGCCGACCGCCGCCCCCGGTTCGGCTTCGAGACCGATCACCGGACGATCCCGGCCGAGGTGGGCTGGCTGGCCGGCGCGGTACACCTGGACAAGGGTTGTTACCGGGGGCAGGAGACGGTGGCGCGGGTGCACAACCTGGGCCGGCCGCCCCGCCGGCTGGTGCTGCTGCACCTCGACGGCATCAGCACCGACAACCTGCCGGAGCGCGGCACCACTGTGTCCACAGTGGACGGCCGCGAGGTGGGCTTCGTCGGCACGGCGGTGCGCCACCACGAGCTGGGAATGATCGCGCTGGCCGTGGTCAAGCGCAACGTCGCCGACGACGAGCCACTGCGGGTGAGCTCGTCGTCGGCGGCGATAGATTCTTCCTAACCGGTGTAGCCCGCGAAGATCTTGCTGAACTCGTACGGCTGCTGGCCGAGCATCCGCCAGACCCTTCACGTGTCGCCAAGATCATTGTCAGAGTTGGGCCGGACCAGGGGACCCGTGCGAGGATCGCCGGCATGAGCACAGCGACGTTGATCACGGTCGCGCCCACCGGCGCGGAGTCCGCGAAGGCATCGGTACCGGCACTGCCGGTCACGCTCGACGAGCTGGTCGCGACCGCCCGCGAGTGCGAGGCGCTGGGCGCCGGCGTGATCCACGTCCACATCCGCGACGACCTGGCCCGGCCCACCCTGGACCTGGGCCGGTTGCGGGAGACCGTCGCGGTGCTGCGCGAGCAGACCGATCTGATCGTCCAGCTCTCCACCGGCGGGTCCGTGCACGACGCCGAGCCGGACCGGCTCGCCGTGCTCGACGCCGCACCCGACATGGCCTCCTGCACCATGGGTACGGTCAACTTCGGCGACGACGTGTTCCTCAACCGCTGGGAGTTCATCGTCGAGCTGCACACCCGGATGCAGGAGCGCGGGATCGCGCCGGAGTACGAGATCTTCGACCTCGGTCAGCTCACCACGCTGCACCGGCTGCTCGACCGGTACGGGCCGCCGGCGAGCGGGCACGTGCACGTCGACCTGGTGATGGGAGTACCCGGTGGGATGCCCGGCACGGCCGAGGCCCTCGTCGCCTGCCGGCGCGACCTGCCCCCGGGGGCCACGTTCTCGGCCACCGGGATCGGCCGCGCCACGCTGCCGGTGATCCTCACGTCGCTGGCCACCGGCGGCCACCTGCGGGTCGGCATGGAGGACACGGTCAGCTACGCGAAGGGCCAGCCGGTCGAGTCGAACATGCAGCTCGTCGCGCGCGCGGTCGGCTTCGCCCGGCTGGCGCAGCGCCCGCCGCTGTCCACGCGGGAGGCGCGCGACCTGCTGGGCATCAAGCATGGCTGACGGGTACGCAGGCGGGGAACTGCTGGCCGAGGTGGTCCGCTCCGGCTTCACGGAGGGGTACCACCGGGGCTCTGTCGTGGTCCTGGACGCCGCGGGCCAGGCGGTGGACGCGGCCGGCGACGCGACCGGGCCGATCTTTCCCCGCTCCTCAAACAAACCCCTGCAGGCGGCCGGCATGCTGCGGGCCGGCCTGGCCCCGGCCCGCACAGCCCACCTGGCCATCGCCGCGGCCAGCCACTTCGGCGAGGACGTCCACATCGATCTGGTACGGGCGGTGCTCGCCGGCGCCGGACTCCCACCGAGTGCGCTGGCCTGCCCGGCCGACCTCCCGCTGGCGGCCGGCGCGCGTGCCGCCGTGCTGCGCTCGGGCGGTGCGCCGGACCCGATCTACATGAACTGCTCCGGCAAGCACGCGGCCATGCTGGCGACCTGCCGCGCGGCCAGGTGGCCCACCGACGGGTACCACCTGCCCGGGCATCCGCTGCAGGCGCGGCTGCGCGGCACCGTCGAGGAACTGGCCGGCGAGCCGGTGGCGGCGGTGGGCGTGGACGGCTGCGGAGCGCCGGTACTGGCGATCTCGCTGTACGGGCTGGCCTCGGCATACCTGCGCCTGGTGCACGCGGCACCCGGTACGCCGGAGCGAGCCGTTGCCGACGCGATGCGCGAGCACCCGGAGCTGGTGTCCGGTACCGGCGCGGACGACGCCCGGCTGATGCGCGGGGTACCCGGCGCGCTGGCCAAGAGCGGCGCCGAAGGTGTGCTGGCGTTCGCCGTCCCGGGGCTGGGCGCGGTGGCCCTGAAGATCGACGACGGTGCCCTGCGGGCCCGGGTACCGGTGCTGGTCAGCGCGCTGCGCCGGCTCGCGGTACGGACCCCGGTGCTGGACGAGCTGGCCGAGGTGCCGGTACTGGGTCGCGGCGAGCCGGTCGGTGCCGTACGCAGTCTCTGGTAGCGGCCGACGGCAGTGGCCGACGGTAGTGGCCGACGTCACGCTAACTTGAGCAAGCGTTCTGCTTGCAAGAGTTAGCAGCCGAGGCTAGCGTTGGGCCGTGCCCAAGGATCTGCCGCGAGACATCGGCGAGTTCATCCGCGACCTGCGCCGCAACGCGCGCATCTCGCTGCGCCAGCTCGCTGACCAGGCGGGGGTGAGCAACCCCTACCTGAGCCAGATCGAGCGTGGGCTGCGCAAGCCGAGTGCCGAGGTGCTCCAGCAGATCGCCAGCGCGCTGCGCGTGTCGACCCCGCTGATGTACCTCCGCGCCGGGCTGCTCGACGCGAAGGACGGGCAGGGCGTGCGGGCCTCGATCGCGGCCGACCCCGACCTGACGGTGTCGCAGAAGCAGTCCCTCATCCAGATCTACGAGACGTTCCGCCGGGAGAACGAGCGGGACGGCTCCAGCGAGTCCGAGCCAGCCGAAGCCGAGAACCCGGCGCCCGCGCCGGCCACCACCACTCGAGCCAGGAAGAAGCCGGCCGAGCCCCAGGAGGAGACGACATGAGCACCACTGAGAACAAGAACAACAAGCTCCCCACGCCCGTGTACGCGGCGGCCGGTGCCGGTGACTTCGCGTACCAGAAGCTGCGCAAGCTGCCCGCGAAGGTCGCCGAGCTGCGCGAGCGGGTCTCCGCCAACGAGGGCGAACTGAGGGTCGACGTCAACCGGCTCCGCAAGGCGGCCCGCCGCAACGCCGCCGCCCTGGCGACCGCCACCCAGGCGGCCCAGGAGCGCGCGGTCGCCCTCTACGGCGAGCTCGTCGCGCGCGGCGAGCACGTGGTGACCGGCACCCGCTCACCGCTGAAGGTGAAGGCCACGCTCGGCACCAAGCCCAGCGTGACCACGGCGGAGCCGGCCGGGGAGACCAAGCCGGTCGCCAAGAAGGCAACCCGGCCCGCGGCGCCCAAGGAGTAGCAGAACCGTCGATGCCGTGGTCCGGCGCGGACCCGCAAGCTCCCCGAGGAAGCCCGGGGACGGTCGGTGAACCTGCCGGGCCACGGCGGCCTAAGCTCGACTCATGGCAGGTGCCTTGACCACGACCAACTTCGCGTACCCGATCACGGGCTGGTTCCAGTTCGGACTGAACCTCGTCATCCTTGTCGTCGAGCTGTTCGCGTTCATCAACTGCGCCACCCAGCGCGCCGACGCCTTCTCGGCCGTGGGCTCGGTCTCCAAGGGCGGCTGGCTCGCCCTCACCGGAGGGGCGCTCCTGTTCACGCTGCTCCTCGGCTTCATCAGCCTGTTCGGCATGATCGCCGTGGCCGCCGCCCTGGTGTACCTGCTGGACGTGCGTCCGGCCCTGCGAGACGCGGTGGACGGACACGGCCCCTGGTGACCGGCGCCGGCTGGCCCGAGCCGCGCACCGACCTGCTCGCCACCCCGCACGGCGCCGACCTCGAATACCTGCGCACCGGCCATGGTGAGCCGGTCACCGTGTTCGCCCACGGGCTGGGCAACGGGATCGCCGACACCCGGCCGCTGGGCAGCGGGGTACCCGGTACCAGAGTCTTCTTCCAGTTCCGCGGCCACGGCCGGTCCCGTGCCCCGGGCGTCCGGTGGACCTACGCCGATCTCGCGGCCGACCTGGCCGCGGTCGCCGGCGCGACCGGCGCCACCCGAGCCCTCGGCGTGAGCCTCGGCGCGGCCGCGCTGTGCCGCCTGGTCGCCGGCGCGCCCGGGCGGTTCGAGCGCCTGGTGTTCGTCCTCCCCGGCGC
>JBBWZQ010000393.1:0-20186 GCA_039649115.1 Micromonosporaceae bacterium
CCACGATCGCCGGAGTGGCCGCCGACGGCACCGTGGTGCCCGGCACCGCCGGTCGGGTGAACCCGGCGGTGGCGGGCGGTTCGGCCGACACCCGGCTGTTCAGCCAGGTCTTCGGCGCGGGTGTCGCTGCGGCCGGCGCCGCGCTGGGTGACCGGTTCGGCGGCATCAAACTGCCCGCGACCGGCGGCGCGGGCGCGCTTCCCGCCGCCGTGGCGCTGACCGCCACGACCGAGGCCGTACCGACGATCCGTGGTACCGGCGCCGGCGGCCCCGGCAAGCTGGCCGGGCAGTCCGGTAAGACGGCCGGCGACGGTACCGGCGATGGCGGCCGCATCGCGCCATGGCTCGTGAAGACCGGCGACGTGTGGTACGAGCCGGCGACCATCGTGCCCTCGATGATCAGCGGGGAGCCCCCGTCGCCGGTCAACCGATGGTAGGCGCCCACCGCACCACGCGGGTACCCGACTCCACCGCCGCGTCCCGGCCGGCCCTGACGATCCGGGCCGCCGCCGCAGCGGCCGCCATTGCCTGCACCGGCGCCGTACTCCTGCCGACCGCAGCCGCCCCGGCGTTCGCGGCAGGCGTCTGCGGACCGCGGATCACCGCGTCGCTGGCAGAACCGCCTTGGGCACAGATCCGGTTGCGGCCCGACCTGGCCTGGCCGTTGAGCACCGGCACCGGGGTCACCGTCGCGGTCATCGACTCCGGCGTGTCCGCCGACCACCCGGCACTCGCCGGAAAGGTTCTCCGTGGCCGGGACTACCTGCTCGCGCAGGGTGGTGACGGCCACTGCGACGAGAACGGCCACGGCACCCTCATCGCCGGCATCATCGCCGGACGCGAGGAGACCAGTGCCGGCTTCCGGTTCTTCGGGGTGGCGCCGGGCGCCCAGATCCTGCCCGTGCGCGTGCTGCTTGACCAGCAGCGCTCGAACGACCCCGCGCTGTCGGGCCGGATCGCCGACGCCATCCGCTGGGTCGTCGACGCGGGCCATGCCGACGTGATCAACCTGTCGCTGACCACGCCGACGACACCGGGGCTGGCGGCCGCCGTGCAGCATGCCATCCAGAGTGACGTGGTCGTGGTCGCCGCCGCGGGCAACGCCGGGGACATCGGTACCGGCAACGGCACCGGCCAGGCGGTCTACCCGGCGGCGTATCCGGGCGTGCTCGCCGTGGCCGGGGTGGACGCCAACGACCAGCACGTCTCCACCTCGACCACCGGCCCGTTCGTCGACGTCGCGGCACCGGGACTGCGCATCGCAGGCCCGTCGCCGGCCGGCGGCGGATACCTGTTCGCTGTCGAGGGCGGTACCAGCTTCGCCGCGGCGTACGTGTCTGGTGTCGCCGCGCTGATCCGCGGGTACCACCCGGGTCTGTCTCCGGCCCAGGTCAGCCAGCGGATCACGGAGAGCGCCCAGCACCCGGCCGGACAGTGGAACCCCGAGGTGGGTTCCGGCGTGGTGGATCCGGTACGGGCGGTGGGCGCACTGGTGCCGGCCGGGGCTGGCGCCGGTCGGGCGGCGGGCAACGCGAGCCTGCGGATACCGGTGGTACACCGAAGCGGACCGTCCGCGACGACGGTCACGGCGGTGCTGGTCGCGGCCGGCAGCGTGGTGGTGGCGGGTCTGGTCCTGGCCGCGGTGCCGATCATGCGTCGCGGCCGGAGCAGATCCTGGCGAACCGCCGGCCGCCAACGCCTCAACCAACACGTTACTTGAACCTTTGACCTGCCCTGACCTGCCATTCATATATTGGTATGCAACTAGGAGAGGCATCATGCGGCCAGATTTGCTGTCCACTATGGATGGCGACGGGCAGCTGCCCGCACGGTCGGACGGTCCGGCACGGATCGGGGGTGGCGCATGACCCAGGGCATGCCCGACGTCCAGGATGTGGCCGGCCTGCTCGCCCGCATGGAACAGACGCTGTCCGATGTTGACAAGCTGCTGGCCGACCTGCCGGACAACGTCGGGACGGCGTCGACGGTGACGAATGCGCCGGGCGAGGCGACCGACGCCAGCGGGAGCATCCGGGTGGTCCTGGCGCCGGACTGGCTACCCAAGTCCATAGAGGTCGGTCCGGAGTGGCGGCGCCGGGTCGGGTGCGAAGGCTTCGCCGGCGCGGTCACCGACGCGTGCTTGTTCGCCGCGGCCACGCTGCACGCCGCGACCGCGCCGCCGCAGGCCGACGGACCGCATCGGGACGGTAGGCCCGGACAGCACGGCCCGTCTGCCGCCCCGGACGTCACCAACATCCTGATACGCCCGCTGGAGGATGTGCTGACGGACCTCGCCGCGGCGACCCTCGGTCCGGATGCGCACCCGACGCCGCCGACCCCCGCGGGCGGCCCGCCGGCGAATGGCCGGCTGGCGCTGAGTGTTTCGTTGCTCGGGACGGTCAGGTGCGCAGCGAACCCCGACTGGGTCAACCGCCAGGAGCACCAGGATCTCAACCATGCGCTGGCGGCGGCCGTGGCTGACATCCGCGCGAACCTACCTGGCCGGACTCAACCGCCATCCGCTGGAAGGTGACAAGTCATGCCTGACGTCTCACTGCTGTACAGCCTCAACTACATCCGCCGGCACCAGAAGTTCTGGCAGGTCGACGTGCCGCACTTCTTCCAGCCCGCGGTCAAGGCCATCGACGGCAATCAGATGAGCACGCAGCCGTCGTACATGCTCACGGACTTCTACGCCGAGTATGCGCGAGCGCTCGGCTGGACGCACGACCGGACCCACGAGGCTCTCGGGGCTTTCGACTGCATCGCCCGGCGGCTCGCCGAGATCGTAGGTGCCCTTGAAACGAAGGACAACATGAACGCGGCGGAGATAAATAGACTGCTGAGGATGCTGCCCTCCATGCGTCTGGCGCCGGAGATCACGCCACCCGGGGCGACGTTGGCGCCAGGGCCCGATACCCCAGGGGCAGGCCGGCAGGGGACGTGGATGGCCGGACCTACGAGGCCGTGATGGCGGGGGATTACGCACCGGGGTTCGGCCCATTGCCCCCCATGCAGACCCGCGACCTGCACCCGGGCGAGACGCTGTCGAGCTACGCCCAGAGCGTGACCGGCCGGAATGTCGATCCGGCGGGCCTCGTCTCCCAGCGGTACGACCAGCAGATCGACGAGCAGCACAAGGCGTTGACGGCCAAGCTGGCGGAGGCGATGAAGGCGTCCGCGGACTTCCGGGCGAAGGTACTGGTGCCCGCGGGTGCCACCGACATCGTGCCCGAGTTCGACTACTACGTGACTGAAATCAACACCAAGTCGGGTCCGACGGCGTGGGAATTGATCGAGCCCTTGTGGAACGACCTGTCCATGTGGTGGTGGGCGTTCGCCCACGCTCAGCACTGGAAGGAGGTCGAAGCCGACTCGAACGCTACGCTCCACTACCTCCAGAGGGTGCGAAGAGACGGCACTCCGCCACACACGAACATCGACCCGACCTGGCCGGTGCCCGGCAGACTCGTGGAGGGCAAGGACAATGTCGTGCATTACGACTGGGACGGGCGCGCCGGGAACGTCTACCGTGGCCAGATCGACCGCCAGATAGAAGCAGTTGCCGCAATCGGTACAACTGCCGCACTGATCAACGACGCGGTGGGGCCGGTCGCCACGTTCACGGCGTTCCTGGCAGCGGCGGCCGTGGCCGCGTTCGCCGCACTCCTGGCGCTCGTGGGCGACTGGGTGTTGGCCGTGTTCACCGTGGAACGCCGAACCGTCGCGGTATTCGCGGAAATCGAGCAGGCGACGGCGCAAGCCGCCACTCTCGCCCAGCGCATGCGGGCCTTGCCGGGATGGCAAGGAGCGGCGGCGTATGTGCCTTCGTACATTGTCGAGGCAATGGCGGCAACCCTACGTCTGCTCGTGGCAGGGATCCGTAGGCTCTGGCAATTCGTGAGAGACAACGTCGTGAAGATACTTCAGGAGCTCAAGAAGATCCTCACAGGCGTGGTGAACGCGCTGTTCAACTACGGGATCACGCAGGCAGCGGCGAACTACGCGTTCGCGCGGGCCACCGAACAACTGCGCAACGTGAATGCCGCGGAAGACACCGCCGCGACGGATCGCCCGCAAGGAGGAGCGGTGGGCACCGGCGACCGGGATCCGCTACCTCAACTCTCGGTCGCCTTCGCCAACGGCCACTGGCCGAACCCGTGCACGGACGTCCCGGAGTTCCCGCACGTCGACACGCAGGGCCGCGTCACGACGGACACCGATACCAATCCCGCAACGCCTGCGCGGACGCCGAAGGACTACCCCAACCTCACCATCATGCGTGAGCCGCCCCCGCCCAGGCCCGCCCGGGGCACCAAGCCGCATCCGTGACACGGCGGCCCGCACACCGGTCATACACCACCCGTTGAACATCAGCCGCCGGCCGATCACCCAGGTGTTACCTGAGCGTCGGATGGTCGCCGCCTTTGGTGCCTAGACTTCCGGGAGTCCATCCGGGAGGAACACCTTGGCAGCCGATCCCATGCAGCGCCTGCGTGACATCGAGCGGCAACAACAGGCGGCCGAGGCTGCCGCAGGTGCTCCGGGCACGCCGGTCCAGAGCAGCACACAGGCGCACGCCCGGGCGCCGCGACGCGCCGAGGCGCCACCGCCCGTCGCGGCGCTGGAGCGCATAGAAGCGACCGACCGCACCGGCACCATACGCGTGATACTCGGGCCCGACGGGCTACCGGAGTCCCTGAGCGTCGAGGCAGGGTGGCGGCGAGTACTGGGCTGCGAGCGGTTCGCAACCGCGGTCGGCGAGGCGGCGCGGGAGGCGCTGGACGCGCGAGACCTCGCGGGGCTGCACGCCATGCGGCAGGCACGCCCGGACGGACCGATACCCCGCGACGATCACCGCGCACCGGCGGTCTCGCGCGGCACCGACCCGCAGCGGCCACGACCGGCCGTGGTGCCGACCCGCCCGCTCGTCGAGGTACTGGCTGAAGCGTTCGACGTGATGCATGACATGACGCAGCGGCTTACCAAAGCGGAGCCGCCCAGCGCTACCGGGTCAGCCGGAATCGGCCGGCTGGTCCTGACGCTGACGCCCGATGGCGCACTGTCGTGCACCGCTGACCCACACTGGGTATCGGACCGGGAGCCGGCCGAGCTGACCGACGCGCTGAACCGGGCGTTGGCGAGCGCGCGCGCCGAGCTGGACAGCGCCATGGCCGCACTGACCACGCCGCGCCTGAGCGATCTGGCCGGCGAACTTCAGGCCGCACTCCACAACGTCATGCGCGGATACTGAGCGAGAGGACCGTTGCCGGTGGACGCAGGAACACGCAGTGACGAGGGCGGTGTCCTCGTCGCTGTCAATGAGGTCGACAAGCTCGCGCGGTTCTGGGAGGCGCAGGCGCCGAAGCTGTGCCAGATCGACGCCCTCATCCAGGGGATGCGGTTGCGCGGCGACCCTAGCGGCTCGAACATGTTCAAGTCCAGCATCGTCGCGTACGCTCAGCTTCTGTCCAACATGGACGCAGCCTGCCAGGAGGGCTGCGCCATCGCGGCTGCGATCGGCCAGACGCTGCGCACGACGGTGCTTGTCTACCGCCACCTCGGCGGCGACGCGCTGTCCGCCGCCAACCGGCTCCGGCAGCAGATCGATGATCTGCGGAGGCTCCCGTAATGGACCATGTACCCACGCTGGACGAGTACCTCGGGGAGATCGGCTGGCCCAGCCCGGAGCAGTGGAACGATCTGATGGGCAGGTTGACCGAGCACCTGGACCGCTTGCGCACCTCCGGCCTGACCATCCGGGAGCAGATCGAGGCGATGCTGCTGAACCTGGAACAGCAGCTGGACACCTGGTACAACCGGCTCCGGGCGGCGCTGTCCCCGAGTTGGCTGGCGGAGGTGCGACAGCTCTGGCAGCTGTTGAAGGATGCCGTTGACAAAGCCTGGGAGCACATCCGGAACATGCTCACCGACGCCCCGTTGCTGTACCGGATGCACGAGGACCTGCTCGACTGGATCGCGGTACAGCAGGCAGCCCAGCGGTGGTCCGCGGACGTCGGGGCATACAACAAAGACAACGGTTTCCAGTACACCGGCAAGGCCGCCAGCCGGCTCTGGATCGGCCCGGCGGCGGACTCGTACGCCAGCGTCTGGCCCGAACAGGTCAAGGCCGCGGACCGCCTGGTGAAGATCGCCGGTGAGACGGAATCGAACCTGGCGCGGCTGCTCGCCGTCGGAATTGGCGCTTACGTCGCGTGGGGAATGGTCCTTCTTCAGATACTGCTGATCATCGCCATGGACTACCTGCTGCCGCGCTGGTTCGCGCCGGCCGGCGGCGGCGATCTGCGCACCTTGCTCCGGCTGGTGGCCACCGCCGAGGTCGCCATGACGGCGGTCAAATACGTTGACGACCAGACGGCCCGCTCGATGACGACTTCAGTGCAGGACCGGACCGGGCTGCGCAGGGCGGACCGGAACTGGCCGAACCCCCTGGCCGATGCGGAGTTCCTGCACCCGGTGGTGGAGGGCGGCCAGGTACGCATCCAGGGCGGGCCCGGGCTCAGGATCCCGTAGCGGTCCCGTCGATGAGGGCGGCACGGTCGAGCGCCTCCTGCACCACCTGCTGGCACTCGACGATCTCGCGTGGCACGAGCGCGTCCACCTCCTGCTGGTACCGCCCGCGCGCCTGTTCCTGGGCCTGGCGCAGGGTACGGGTGACCACGTCGCCCAGCGTGGCGCTGTCGTACCACCGCAGCGTGCCATGCCGCAGATGGAACGCCAGCACCTCACCGGCGGCGTTGACTTGTACCACCACCCGCCCGTCCCGGCTGCGACCCGTCACCGGTACCTTGGCGAGGCGTATCGCAGCCTGCTCGAAGTCTTCCATCGCGGCCAGCGCGGCGGCGGCGACGTCTTCGTAGTGCACGTCGCGCATCGTCTTCGTCGGGACCGTCGCGCCCATGTTCGCGATGAACGCGGCGGCGTATGCGGCGTCGGACGCAACGTCGGACACCGCGCTGTCCGGCTCGGTCATCGCTCCTCCAGCACGGTGGTGTCCGACAGCACGCCGCCCAGCAGCGGTGCGCCATGGGTTGCCGCCCCGAACACGGGCGGTTCGTCCACGCTGGAGCCGGCAGGCCCGGCGTCCGACGGCTCAGCGCGGCCGGTGGCGGCGAGCCGGCCGAACGCCCCGGCGAGGCGCTGCCGGGCAGCGCGTACCGCCTCCTGCACTGCCATCTCCACGATCCGCCGATCCCGGCCGGCGACCGTTTCGGCAAACGCGATCTTCACCACCAGGCCGTCGCCGTCCACCAGGGCGGTGACCAGCCGGTTGCGGTCGCGGCCCTGGTATGTGCCGGCACGCACCCGTTCGAGGCCCGCGATCAGGTCGTCGAGCGGTACCTCGCGCTCGGGCGTCGACTCGGACACGGCATCGGGGATCGACATGACACACTCCACAGTAGACAGTTGGCGCATAGAGTTGTGGAAGTACCTGGGCATGCCGGCCCAGGTCCGGGCGCCGTCAGGTGATGACGCTGGGAGCCGTGTCCTTGCCCGCGCTGAAGATGTCGTCGTCCGACCACAGCTTCACGTCGTGCTTGCTCTGGTCCTTCGGCCCCGCACCCGAGCCCGTGCCGCCCATCATGCCGTTGGTGGAGGTGTTCGTCGCACCCTGTTCCGCAGCGCCGGCCATGGCGAGCGTCGATGCGGCCCCGCCGCCCACCGGCGACCCGTTCATCGCGTCGGCGGACAACGTTGGTCCGAGTTCCGGGAGCTTCGCGGCGCCGAGACCCGCGCCACCGCCGCCGAACCCGCCCGCTCCGGCCAGACCGGCCAGCTTCGCGAGCTTCGAGTCCAGGCCACCGGCTGTGGTCGACGCTGATGGGCTCGCCGACGCGAACTGGCTCGGATCCAGCGGCGCGTTTGTCGGAATGCTCGGCACGGTCGCGTCGAGCGCGGGCATGCTCGGCGTGGCGGCCGAGGCCATCGACGGCATCGTGGTGTTGGGCGTCGTCGGCAAGTTCGGCGTCGTGTTGGTGGCGGCCTTGTTCGTTGATGCGGTCGTCGTGGCCGCGCCGGGCCCCTTCTTCGCGGCGGCGGTGCTGCCGCCGCCGCTGGTCTGAGGCAACATGCTCAGCGCCGTCTTGTACGCCTCCTGCAGCTTCGCGTATGCGGCCTGCGCGATCTGCGTACCTTTGTGGTACGCGAGCTTGGCCATGCCATCGACCTGGGTGCGGACCTCGGGATGCATTTGGATCATGCTCTGATTCTGTGCGAGGGTATAGTTCCGGATCGCCTCCAGGAACGCGCCCGGCCCGTACCCGTCCACCGGACCGCTCCGTTGGTATCTCGTCCGCACCCCGTTGACCTGGCTTTCCAGCCCGCCGGGAATCGGGATCGACGTGATCGCCACTTGCAATGCGTCGGCGCAGGATCGCAGCGCGTTCCAGATCTTCTGGTGGTGCTGGTAGTTCTGGTCGAGCGCGCCGGACACCTTGTCGCAGTACGCGCGGAACGCATTCGCCCCCTGACCGGTCCAGCTCTGGCTCTTCGCGTGCACCTGCCTGACGTACAGCTGAAGCTGGTGTATTTCTGCCATCGCACGCTGCCACGCATCACTCGACTGCCGCAGCGCGTCCGGGTTGCCGGGGATGACGATCTGATTGACGACCTCTTCCCACGTCGGGCCGTTCGGCGCTGTCGTGTCCACCATTGGTCGGGCTCCCTCCGTCCAGCCTTGGGCTTCCCGCCTCAGGGCTTCTTGGCCCGCGGCTTCGCCTGCTGCGACGCGAGGACACCGAGGCTCTCATTGACCTGCTGTACCCCGACCATGTCGCGCTGGCTCTCCATGGCGTACTCCTTGGCAATATTCGTGGCCGTGCCCGCCGCCCGCTTCAGGTGCGCCACCTGCGCGTTCAGGCCCCTGACGAACCCGTCGTGGTAGTCGCGCATCCGCGTGTACAGAGCATCCGCGTCCGGCATGGTGTGGCTGCCCAGCGGGCTGCTCCCCCCGTCCGCGCCGGACAGGTGATGCCCCTGGTCGGCCAGCTTCTGGATCGAGGGGGCGGCCTGGGCCATATCCGTGAGGTACCGTGCCAGCGCGTCGAGGTCGGCGTGCTCGATCTTGATGGTCACGGCGTCGTTCAGGCTGGCCTTGAAGTTCGAGTCGAAGGCCACCGGGCGCGATCGCGGAAGGGGGGTGTTCGTCACCGCAACACCCCGTCCGGCGCCTCACCCTGTGTCCACAGGGGACGGTCCTCCACCAACCAGGTCTCCGCCTCGTGCTCGCCTTCGTCCGATTCGGCACGCGCAGCGCCGCGACCGCCGCCGAGCATCGTCGAGCTACTACCGGAACCGCCGCCGGCCCCCGCCGACACGGACGACGCGCCGCCGGCGCCCGCCGCGGCCAGGGCCGGTCCGGCCCCCGCCGCGCCGGCACCCACCATGAGCGCCGGCCCACCGACCGTGCCAGGCGCGCCGGCACCTCGCAGTGTCCCCATATTCAGGGCTGCTCCGGCGCCCGCCATAGCGGCCGGGTTCACCCCGGTCAGCGTCCCCGCCCCCGCCCCGGCCAGCACCGTGGTGTCCGACGCGGGGATAGCGCCGGCGCTGACCGGGGTCGGGGAGATCGGGGTCGTGGTGACCGATGTGGTCGGGAGCGGTGTTGTGGCGGGCAGGGTCGTGGTTGCCGCTGACGTGTTGCTGGTCCCGGCGGTCACCTTGCTGTCGAGCAGGCTCGCGAGGTACTGCATGGCGATGGCCGCGAGCGTCGCGGCGACCTTGGCGTCGGTGGCGGTCGACTTGCCGACCGAGGCGGTGATCTTCGCGGTGAACTGGGCCGCGATCGCCTGGAAGATGCCGATGCTGCCGGGGTTGGCGGCGGCATAGGCGAGCTGCGCGGGACCGGGGGTCACCGTGCCGGTGGGCAGCACCGTGTAGCCGCTGGACGTCGCCGCTGTCGCGGTGGCGGTGGTGTCCGCCTTGGACGCCGTCAGCTGCGCGGAGCCCGTGGCGGTTGTCGCCTGTGCCTTGTTCATCGCGGTCGTCACCTGAACCGACGCCTGAAGCAGCCGCATGAGGTTCTGCGTCTGGGCGTTGGACGCCGAACCGGTGAAGCTCGGGATGGTAGAGGCAAGGCGGAGCATCGTGGACAGATTGTTCATCGACTGTCCACTCGACGCCACCTGCGAGGCGCCCGAGTTGAACATGGACGGATTGGAGATCAGTACGGTCATGAAGTTCAGGCCGCCGCCCGCGGGACTCGTCATCGCTACACCAACCCCTGCATCGCCTGGTCGTTGCTCGCGAGGCCATCAGTGATGGGTTTCTGCGAGTCGAGCATGGCCTGGTCCGCCTTCCGGAACTTCGTCGCCGCGTCGGCGAGCAGGTCGGAGTGGCCGTTGACCGCCGCACCCAGCGTGCCCAGTGCTCCGGCCATCGACGCGCTGAGCGCGATACCCGCCGGGCCCATGAAGCCGCCGGGGTTGGTCGCCGCGGCAGTGCCCAACGAGGACGCTGCCCCCGCGAAGACGCCCGGCAGTTCGCCACCGACGTTGGCGGCACCCTTCGAAGCGTTCATCAGGTCGTTCGTGTTGGCGGTGACGGTGCCGTCGTCCATCCGGATACCCTCAGCCAGTGAACGATCGTGCGATCGTTTGGTCGGTGTGCTGGGAATCCGTCCACGCCTGCTCGACCGTGTCTCCGGCGACATGCAGGATGCGCTGGAGAGCGGCTGCCGACTCGCTCCAGACCTGCTTCTGCGTGAAGTACGCGTTCTTGGATCCGCCGTCCCATCTCGCGGTAACCCTGGTGAGTTCGGCATCCAAGTCGTCCAGCTGACTCAACAAGTTCTTGGCTGCAGTCCTGATGTTGGCGGCGATGTGGGGCATCGCCGCTCCGTACACCTGGAGATCACTGCCGGCGTTTGCGACCATCGGTGCTTCCTTCCTGATCAGCTCATTGGCACGGTGCTGGGCGCCGTCGTGGTGTTGATGTTGTAGATGTTCTGCTGCAGCCGGTTGACGTTGTCCTGGCTCTGCTGCTCATTCGCGCCGAACCTGGTTCGCGCCTCGCCAACCAGTTCACCAATCTTGTTCAAGGCCGTCCTGAGCTTCGCGCCCTGCTCGACCAGCCCTCGCCCGGCGTCCTGCATCGCTTTACCAGCATTTCCCTGAAAGGCGGGCGCGAGTGAGGTCAACTCGCCGTCAACTTGGGTGAGGACGGTCCCGAGGCCGGTCACCATCTGCTGGATGTGCTGCTCCGCCAGGTTGAGATCTGCGAGATCTCTGCTTTGGTCCATGCCCTTGACACTGCCCTTCTCACGCCGAGTTGCCGTGGTTGCTGTCGTACTGTGTCGACGTCCGGCACATCCCGAGGCTAGGCAACGGATCGGGCCGCCGGTACGGCACTATTACCCACACGGCAGCCGGGCGAGCTGAAGACTCCGCGCAAGCCGCGTCTACTCGGGATCCAGCCACGCGGTCTGGATCTGGCTCATACCGTCCGAGCGACGCACCAGTGTTCCGCGTCCCGGCGGCTGCGCGCTGGGCCGGAGGTTGCCGAGCAGGGCGCCCTCGTCGCGGTTCCCCGACATCAACAGGCCGGGCGCCTCCATCTCGCGCAGGCGCTGCAGGAACGGCTCGTACATCGCGCGCGCGGCCCCTGCGCTCCGGCGTGCCAGGATCAGGTGCAGGCCGATGTCGCGCGCCTGGGGAAGCAGGTCCAGCAGCGCCAATAGTGGGTTAATGCCGGCGGACGCGACCATGTCGTAGTCGTCGACGAGCAGGTAGATGTCGGGGCCCTGCCACCAGGAGCGCGTCCGCAACTGCTCGGCGGTGACGTCCGGCCCGGGGAGCCGTTCCTTCAGCGCCGCGTGCATGCCACCCGCCATCGCCTGGGCTGGCTGGGACGATGGCGCGTAGTCGAGCAGGTGATCGCCCGCCACGACGCCGAGCAGGGAACGCCGGTAGTCGATGATCGCCAGCCGCGCCTGGTCCGGCGTGGTGTTGGCCACGAGGTACCGCGCGATCAGCCGCAGCAGGTTGGTCTTGCCGCACTCCGAGTCGCCGAAGACGATCAGGTGCGACTCGGCGTCGGTGTTGAGGTACACCGGCGCGAGGTAGGTCTCGTTCAGCCCGATGGGAATCCCCGTCGCGGCGGGGTCGGTGGCTTGCCACAACTGCGCCGCTGGAAGCATCCGCGGCAGCAGCCGCAGCCGGGGCGCTGGTTCGTGCGGCCACGCTTCGGCGACCCGGCTGACGAGGTCGGCGGTACCGGTGGCCAGCTCGTCGTCGCCGCTACCACCGTCGATGCGCGGCACCGCGGCGAGAAAATGTAGCCGCTCGTGGGTGACCCCGCGACCCGGCGCGTTCTCCGGTATGTTCGCCGCTGCCCGGCGGTCCACTTCGGAGTCGGACGGGTCGCCCAGCCGCAGCTCGAGCCGGGAGCTGAACAGGTCGCGCAGGTTGTAGCGGATCTCGGCCCAGCGCGTGGCGGTCAAGACCAGGTGAATGCCGAAGCCCAGGCAGCGCCCGGCCAGCCGGACGACGGCCTCGTCCAGGTCCTCATTCTCCTGGCGCAGGGTACCGTACCCATCGACAACCAGGAATACATCGCCGAACGGGTCCTCGGGGAACTCGCCCCGTGCCCGCCGGTCCCGGTAGTTGTCGATCGACTCGATGCCATACTCGGTGAAGCGCGCCTCGCGCTCGTCGAGCAGCACGCTCACCTCGGCCACGGTGCGCCGCACCGACTCGATGTCGCGCCGCACCGCCACACCCGACACGTGCGGCAGCCCTGCCAGAGCACGCAGCGCGCCGCCGCCGAAGTCCAGGCAGAAGAACTGCACCTCGCGCGGCGAATGCGTCAGCGCGAGGGTACACACGAGCGTGCGCAGCAGGGTGCTCTTGCCCGAGCGGGGCCCGCCGATGATGAGCACGTTTCCGGCGGCGCCGCCGAGATCCACCACCAGCGGGTCGCGGCGCTGTTCGAACGGTCGGTCCACGGCACCGACCGGCGCGATCAGCCGCATGCGTTCGCGCCACCGCGTCGCGACAAGGCCGCGTTCCTCGTCTGCGACCAGCGGCTCCAGCAGCCCCTCCAGGCCCTCGGCGCGGTCCAGGGGCGGTAGCCAGACCGGGTGCGGCGGTACACCGTGGCCGCGCAGCCGGTCCACGATGACGTCGAGCATCGTGACCTGCCGACCCAACTCCGCGTCATCGGTGTTCTCGTCGGGCGCCGCCTCGACCGGTTCCTCCGGCAGGTCGGCGGGCAGCGGTACGAAGGCGGTGCCGTACGGCACGACCCGGCTCCGGAGCACCGCCTGCGTGTGCTGGGTACTGGCGCCGGGCGGGTGGTACGGCCCGGAGACGTACGCGGCCCGGAAGCGCAGCATGGTCTGGGTGCCGACCTTGAGGTACCCGTGGCCGGGCGCGGTAGGCAGCTCGTACGCGTCGGGCACGCCCAGCACTACGCGGCTCTCCATGGCCGAGAACGTGCGCAGTCCGATCCGGTACGACAGGTGCGTGTCCAGCCCGCGCAGCCGCCCCTCCTCCAACCGCTGACTCGCCAGCAGCAGGTGGACACCGAGCGACCGGCCGAGCCGGCCGATCATCACGAACAGCTCGATGAAGTCGGGCTTCGCGGCGAGCAGCTCGCTGAACTCGTCGCAGATGATCAGCAGGCTGGGCAGCGGCGCCAGCTGCTCGCCGCCGCGCCGGGCCCGCTCGTACTCGTGCCGGGACACGTAGTTGCCGGCGGCTCGCAGCAACTCCTGCCGCCGCACCATTTCCCCTGCCACGGCGTCCTGCATGCGGTCGACCAGCGCCAGCTCGTCGGCGAGGTTGGTGATGACGGCACTGGTGTGCGGCAGCACATCCAGCGACGCGAACGTGGCCCCGCCCTTGAAGTCCACCAGCACGAAGTTGAGCTCTTCCGAGGAGTGGGTGATCGCGAGCGACGACACGACGGTGCGCAGCAGCTCGCTCTTGCCGGAACCGGTGGCGCCGATGATGAGCCCGTGCGGGCCCATCCCCTCCTGCGCGGCCTCCTTGAGGTCCAGCTCGATGGTGGCGCCGTCCGGGCTGATACCCAGCGGGATGCGCAGGCGGTCCCGCTCGGCGCGCACGCGCCAGGTCTGCGCCGGGTCCACCGCGCCGGCCTCCGGTAGCCCCAGCAGCTCGGGCAGCTCCATCACCCGCGCGGTGGCCTCGACCGCGACCTCTTCGTGCCGGGAGATCCGGTACGGGGCGAGCTGCCGGGCGAGGCCACCAGCCTGCGCGATGCTCAGCCCGTCGGGGCGACCCAGTGGGGTGACCCGATCGCCGCGGTCCGCCGACACCGCGTCGGCCGTGACGTTGAGGCACAGGAGCCACCGGCCGGAGTCGCGCGGCACCGTGCCGGACAGGTCGAGCACGGTGGTACCCAGCACGCTCTGCCCGATCAACTGGGACGTCGGTGCCACGTCGCCGCCGTCGAGCACCACCAGCAGGTGTGGCGCGCTGGTCAGCGGGCGCGCGTCGGGCGAGTGCCGGGGCCGGGCGGACAGATCCTCGCCGAAGACCCTCTCCAGCGCCTCCATCGAGTCGAACACCAGCCGGCTCGCGCCGGCCGCGTCCACGCGCCGGTCGTCCTGGGCGTGCGGCAGCCACTTGACCCAGTCCCAGTCGGTGTGCCGGTCCGGCGCGGCCACGACGGCGATCCGCATGTCGTCCGGGGAGTGGAAGGTGACCAGTTGGCACGCGATGGCGCGGGCCAGGGGCAGGATGGATGCCCGTTCGCCGCGCAGCACGACCTGGCTGAACGCGCGCAGCGCAATCGCCAGCGGCAGGTCCGGTACCGTGGACTGCGCCCGTACGAAGCGGCGCAGGGCCACCGCGGTCAACGGCTCCAGGTCCTCCACCGGCCGGGTCTCCGGCGGCACGACTGTGACAGCCAGCCGCTGCGCGCCCTGCGCGACTCGTACCTCGCCGAAGTCGTCATCGGTCACCCGGCGCTCCCACAGCCGGCGGGACGCGCAGATCGACCAGAGGCTGGTGGGTGCGGGGTGCCGCCACCGTAGCGCGGTGCGTTGCGAATCGGCAGCCCGCCGCACCTGCCGGCGCGCCTGCGCCAGGTAGCGCATGTAGTCGCGGCGTTGCGCGTCGATCTCGGCCCGCTTACCGCCCTGCTGGCCGCCGAAGGCGGTGCCGGCCATGCCCAGCATCGAGATTCCGAAAAGCCCACCGACGACATAGTTCAGCGCGCCACCGCCACGACTGGAGTACAGGATCGCCATGGAGGCGACGCCGCCGAGCATCGGCAGCAGCATGAGCAGCTGCGTGACGCTGCGCGGCATTGCCGTGGGTAGCTCCGGCGGCGGCTCCAGCTTCAGCTCTCCCCGCGGCATCGGCGGCACAGGCTGGCGCGCAGGCCGCCGGAACAGGACCGTGCTCAACGCGGCACCGCCTTCGCGGATATTGACAAGCACCGACGATCAAGGCACGCCGCCAGCTCATCTTGCCGTGAATACTATAGGCACGACGCGAAGCCTCGGGAGGGGTGACGAATGGCGAGTGGACTCAGCAGGGTCACCGTGGTCGCGCCGCGGATGCGCGTGGATCTCGCGCTGCCCTCCGACGTGCCGCTCGCCGACCTGCTGCCGACCCTGCTCGGCCACGCCGGCGCCGACCTGGCCGACGATCCCACCGCCCGGGACGGTTGGACGCTGTCCCGCATCGGCGGCGCCGCGCTGGACAGCTCGTGCAGCCCGGCACAGTTGGACGTGCGCGACGGAGAACTGTTATATCTGCGCCGTCGCGGCGACGAGGCGCCGCGGCCGGTCTTCGACGATGTGGTGGACGCCGTGGCCACCGCCGCGCGGGACCGCGCGGGCCGGTGGAGCCCGTCCACCACCCGGGTCTTCGGTTTGACGCTCGGCCTGGTGGCGCTGCTGGGCGGCGCGGTCACGGCGTTGTTGGCCGGCCCGCCACAGTTGCCCGCGGGCGTGGTGGGCCTGAGCTTCGCGGCGGTACTGCTCGTGGTGGCGGTGGTACTCGCCCGTGCCGTCGGCGACGCGCCCGCGGCGACCGTGTTCGCGTTGGTTGCGCTGGCCTACGCCGCGGTCGGTGGCCTGCTCGTGTTCGCCGGTGACCGCACGGTTGGCCGGCTCGGCCCGGTGCATCTGATGACGGCGGCCGCCGTCGTGGTGCTGTGTGCCGCGATTGCCGCCGTGGGGCTCGCCAGCGTCGAGCCCGTCTTCCTGTGCGTGGGCCTGTGCGGCGGCGCGGTGCTGCTCGGCGCGGCGATCGCGCTGCTCTTCGGGGTGGCTCCGGCGGCCGCGGCCGCCGTTACCGCGGCGTTGGCACTGGGTACCCTGCCGTTGCTGCCGATGCTCGCCTACCGGATCAGCCGGCTACCGGTACCCACGGTACCGGCGGAGCGCGAAAACCTGCGCCAGGACGAGCCGGCCGTGGACGCGGAGCAGACCCTGCTCCGGGCCGACCGTGCCGATGCGTTCCTCGCCGGCCTCCTCGGCGCGCTGGCCGCCATCACCACCGGCACCGCAATGGTGATCGCCACGCACGGCCCGCTGGGCGTGGCGATGACCGCCGCCATGGGCCTGACCCTGGTGGCCCGCGCCCGCTGGTTCCTGGGCCGGTCGCAGCGCCTGCCGCTGCTTGCCGCCGGCATGCTGGCCATCGCCGCCGCGCTGGTCGCCACGTTCATCGCGTCCGCACCGCTCATTCGGTTGACCGCGGTGCTGGGCGTACTGGTCGCGACTGCGGGGCTCAGCGCCGGGTTCGCACTCGCCGCGGGGCGCCGGCCACGGTCGCCGATGTGGGGGCGGGCGCTGGACATCCTGGAGATCGGGTTGATTCTCACGATCGTTCCGCTGGCGGTGTGGGTCAGCGGCCTGTACCACTGGATCCGCACCGTCCGCGGCTGAGCCACCCGCGACCGGCAACCGCCTCACCCTAGGAGCCGGCGCTCCAGCGGGGTCGGGGTCAGCCAGACGAGCTGCACGGCGCGGCTGTCCATGACGGCGAGCATCTCGCCGTCCATCGTGCTCAGCTGCGACAGCATCGGATGGCGCCGGTTGATCGCCTGCGAAACCCGCCCGATCTCAGGCGGGGTGAGGCGCTGCACCAGCAGCAGCGCGGCGTCGACGACCGCGGGCATGGCAGCCCCGGTCAGCCGGGGTAGTACCGTCAACTGCGTCCGCCACGGCCCCGATACGGCCCGCCCCTGAGCCGCGCCCCCCGCGCCGGTGTCGTGCAGCCGCAGCAAGGGCCGGGCGGCCGTGGCCGGCGGCTCGGGATGGCCGGCGCCCATCCGCCGCACCCGGCGGCCGGTGCCGCCCGCGACGCGGTCCAGCGACAGCCACTGGCCCAGCGGCGCCAGGGTACCGGCGGCCGCGCGGTCGACCGTCTCGATCGCGTCCACCACAATCGCCGCGCCGTACCCGAGGCAGCGCAGCAGGAGTACGTGCGCGGCCCAGGTACTGCCCACGAAGGTGGCCCGCAGCGGTCGCGGCCCGAACAGCCGCAGCAACACCGGCTGGTTCGCGCCGGTGCGCCCGACCACGACACCGCCCTGCGGCGCGGCGAACCGGACCGGGCTGATCGCCGGGCCGGTGAGCCGGTGTTCGGGTGCGGCGGTCCGGGGCGCTCCGGTCACCATGGCGCGGAGCCGATCGCCGCACCGGTCGGGGCCGTCGCGTACACGCCAGCCGCATGTTCACCGTTGAGCCGTCGCAGACGTACCCCCATCCGGGCGGCAGCCCTCCGCAACTGCCGCGAGCACGCCTCCGCCGACGGCTGCGGTGCGGCGACGCGGATCAACGTGTGCGCGGCCGCGGCACCGCCGGGTGCCCTGCGCCGGCGCAGCACGACGGCGAGGCTCACCTCCGACGCCCCGGGGACCTGGCACAGCGTCGCGAACATGTCCGGTGCGGGCCGGGGCGGCCAGCGCCGCACCGCGAAACACACGTGCGTGGCCGACGGCGCCCGCCAGCGCGACCAGTCCTCCCGGGCGGCGCCGGCGTCGGGCCCGCAGCCCAGCGCCAGCGCCTGCCGCAGGCCGTCGGCGTCCAGCACGACGTGGCGGAAGCCCCGGTCGGACAGCGAGGCGCCGATTCGGGTCAGCACGGTGGCCAGGGCACGGTGTACGCCCAACAGTCCGCCACCCCGCTGCGCCGCCATCTCCGCACCGTCGCGCGGTGCGAGCCGGACGCCGATCCAGATGTTGCTGCGCACCGGGATGGACAGTGCCCGGCACAGTTCGCGGTAGGACTGCGCGCTGGCAGTCTCCGGCTCGGCGATGGCCGGGTGCGACGTGTGATGCGTCACCACCTGGAGGGTGGTCACGGGCAGCGTCGCGTCGTCGGCGAGGGCGGCGAGCCAGTCGAGCGGCAAAGCCTCGTCGCCGGTGAGCGACACGTCGCCGGGCTGTACCGAGACCACGGCGAACCAGCCCGCGCCGTCCTGCCCGATCCCGATGGCGGTGCCCCGGTCGGTGACCGTGGTGGTGCGCAGGCCCGCTGGGATCCGGCCGGGGTGGCGCCACAGCCGCAGCCGCGCCGCCGCCGCCTCGTAACCCCAGCGACCGCCGGCGCGGCCCACAGTGCCGCCGGTGAGCAGCACCGCGGCGCTGGCCACCACGAGGCTCCACGGCCTGGGCAGGGTAAACGCGACGCCAGCGGCGAGTATCGCCAGCTGGACAGCGACGGGTTGGGTGGCACCGAATCGCCCGGCAGAACCACGGAGGGCCATCATTTCGGGCACGGTCCATACCTTACGTGGCAATCGTATGATGGCGCCACGGCAGCAAAGGCGGGATGAGATGCGCAGTCGGCGGGAGCAGGTCCAAGCCTACCGTTTTCTGATCAGGCGGATCGCCTCGGCGCTTCTCGTCGGGGAACCGGAGACGGCCGAGTTGCCGATGCGGCGTTACGGCGCGGCCGTGTTCGGCAGCGTGGTCGTGGCGGTCGCGCTGTTCGCCGGGTTCGGCATCTACGGGCTGCTGCACCCGGGCGGCCAGCGTCCGGTGCAGAACGCCATCATCGTCGAGCGCGAGACCGGCGCGAAGTACGTGTACCTGCGAGGCTACCTGCACCCGATCCTCAACTGGACGTCCGCCCTGCTCATCCTGGACACGCCGCAGCCGGCGGTGCGCACCATGTCGCAGAATTCGCTGCGCGGCGTGCCTCGGGGTGAACCGGTGGGTATTCCCGACGCCCCGGACACCCTCCCGGCGCGCTCGGCGCTGGTCGGTCTGCCGTGGAGCGCGTGCAGCGCGCCCCGCTCACCGACGTCCGTGGCGCTGGCGACACATGTCTTCGTAGGACACGAGCCGGCCGGTGGCCTGGCGCTGGGCGCCGGTCAGGGCCTGCTGGTCAGCGTCGGTGGTCCCACCGGGCTGCGATTCCTGCTCGTCGACGGTCACCGGCTGATGGTGCGGGACAACGGAGTACTGGCCGCGCTGGGCTGGGCCGCGGTCGCGCCGGTCGCGGTGGGCGCGGCGTTTCTCAACGTGGTACCCCCGGGGCCGGACCTGGCGCCGCTGGTGCTGCCGCACGCGGGTAGGCCCACCAAGCTCCAGGTGGGCGGGGCGGTCGCCCGCGTCGGCCAGCTCTTCCGATCGGCCGACCAGCAATACATCATGGTGGACAACGGCCTCGCGCCGGTGGGCAAGGTCACCGGAATGCTGCTGCAGGCGGCCGGTACACAGGTCACCGCGGTCTCCGCGCAGGAGGTCGGGCGGCTGCTGGTCAACACCGCGGTTGAGCCGCCGGGCTTTCCGGCCCAGCTGCCGGCGCTGCGCGCAGCCGACAGACAGGCCGCGATGGTGTGTGCCGCGTACCGCGGTGGCACCGGCGGTGACGATCCGGTCAACTTGGAGACGTTCCGAGATGTCACCGGCGACGCCACGGCATCGGGTCCGGTGGCCACCGGCGGCCCCGGCGCGGACGGTGTGACAACGGCCGACCGGGTGGTGCTGCCCGGTGGGCACGGTGCGCTGGTCAGCAAGGCCACCCCGGCGGGTGCGACCGCGCCCGGGACCGTCTACCTCGTACTGGACCAAGGACTGAAATATCCGCTGCCGCAGAAGGACACCGAGAAGGTCAAGGCGGCCCTCGGGTACCAGGGCGTCCGTCCGGTACCGGTACCGGCGAGCATCCTCGCCCTGGTACCGACCGGCGTGGCCCTGGACCCCGGCGCGGCAGTCCTGCTGGTACCGCCGCACGC
>JBBWZQ010000402.1:0-7675 GCA_039649115.1 Micromonosporaceae bacterium
TGGCCTGGCGGATCCACCAGGTGGCGTAGGTGGAGAACTTGTAGCCCTTGGTGTAGTCGAACTTCTCGACCGCGCGGATCAGGCCCAGGTTGCCCTCCTGGATCAGGTCCAGGAACGCCATGCCCCGGCCCGTGTACCGCTTGGCCAGCGACACCACCAGCCGCAGGTTGGCCTCGAGCAGGTGGTTCTTGGCCCGCTCGCCGTCCCGCGAGATCCAGAGCAGGTCGCGGTTCATCGGGGTGGGGAGCTTCTCCTCGCCCTCCTCGGCCGCGCGCAGCCGCTCGCCCGCGTACAGGCCGGCCTCGATCCGTTTGGCCAGCTCGACCTCCTGCTCGGCGTTGAGCAGCGGTACCTTGCCGATCTGCTTGAGGTAGGCGCGTACCGAGTCGGCGGAGGCGGTCAGCTCGGCGTCCCGCCGGGCCTGCTTGAGCGCCTCGGACTCCTCGTCGTCCCAGTCGAAGTCGTCGGCGTCGGCCTCGGCGTCCGCTTCGGCCTCGGCGGCCAGTTCCGCGGGCTCGTCGACCACCACGTCTTCCAGGTCGGCGGCGAGTGCCTCCGGGTCCAGCTCGACGTCTTCGATCTCCTGGGCGGCCGGGTCGCCGGGCGCGGCAGCGACCTCGCCGGGTGGCGTCTCGCCGGGCGTCGCCGGTGCGCCGGCCGGCTTCGCCGGTGCCTTGGTCGCCTTGGCGGCCTTGCCGGCCGGGTCGGCGGTTGCTGTCTTGGCCACCTTCGCGGCTCCCCGAGCTGCCCTGCCCGCCGACTCCGGCCGCTTCACCGCGGACTCCGCCTCCTGATCCTCGTGAGTGGCCACCTTGGCGGCGGGCGCCGGCGCGGCCGGCGGCGGGGCGGGCGGCGTGGCCGGGGACGGCGACGGCGACTCCGGGCTGTCCGGCACGACCTTGAGCGCGCGGATCGGCTGCGGGTCGTCCGGACTGGGCGCCTGCTTGGGCGGTGTGCGCTTGCCGGCCGCCTTCGCCGCCTCGGCGGCCTCGGGAGGCCGGCGGGCGGCGGTCGCCGGCGGCGTCGCCTTGGCGGTGGCCGCCTTCGAGGCGGGTGTGGCCGCACGGGCCGCAGCGACCCTCCGGCGGCTACTAGCTGAATCGTCCACGGTGACTGTCACCCCCGCCTCGGCGAGCGTACGGAGCAGTTTCTTGGCTTGGCTCGGTGTCACGTCGGCGTTCTCGACAGCCATCGCGACCTGTGCGGATGTCAGCTGGCCTCCGGAACCGCCGGCGTGCGCGAGCAGCTCGTCGACGAGTACGCGCACGTCGGCGCCGGATTGGCGGGCTTCAGTCACGAACGACCTTCCGGTGGCGAAAAACGAGCATTGCCGGTCCGGCCAACGTAGCGCGCAGAACGCCTCCACGCCGAGTGCTCGGACCATCCTTGTCGAGTTCGGAGAGCCCTTACCCCCTGGGCCCGGCCCGCCCCGTGGCGGGGCGGGAAGATCCATGGTGCGCAGGCAGCGTGAATTGTAGCGCCGTCCGCGCCGAACGACGGAGCAGCCGCGCATGATCGGTACGCGCGGCCGGCCCCGCGATCGGCTAGGAGGATGGTACCCATTGGATCGTGAAAGGGGTGCCCATGCCGGTTGAGGTCGCGAAGCTGCTCGACATCGCGTTGGAGGTGGTTGGCGGAGCGGCTGACCTGGCGCTGGCCATGCGTACCGACGCGATCCATGACGTGTCGACCAAGAGCACCCGTACCGACGTCGTGACAGCGGCCGACCGGGCGGTCGAACGGTACGTGATCGAGGGGCTGCACCGGCGCCGCCCCGGGGACGCGATCCTGGGCGAGGAGTCGGGCGAGTCGAGCGCGCTTTCCGCCAGCGGTGACCGGGTCCGCTGGATCCTCGACCCGATCGACGGGACGGTGAACTACCTGTACGGCATCCCGCTGTACGGGGTGTCGCTGGCCGCCGAGGTGGACGGGGTGGTGGTCGCCGGGGTGGTGCGCAACGCGGCCAGCGACGAGCTGTGGAGCGCGGTGCGCGGCGGCGGCGCGTTCCGGGCCGGGCGGCGCCTGTCCGGCTCGCCGGTCACCGAGCTGAGCCAGAGCCTGATCGGCACCGGCTTCGGCTACGACGCGCGGCGGCGGGTACACCAGGCGGCCGTGGTGGCCCGGCTGCTCCCGGTGGTCCGCGACATCCGCCGGCTCGGCGCCGCCTCGATCGACCTGTGCTTCGCCGCCGAGGGCCGGCTGGACGGGTACTTCGAAAAGGGTCTGAACCTGTGGGACCACGCGGCCGGCGGCCTGGTCGCGGCCGAGGCCGGGCTGACCGTCAGCGGCCTCGCGGGCGCGCCGCCGGGCCCGGATCTGGTCATCGCGGCGCCCGCGGGCATCTTCCAGCCGTTGCACGACGTCCTGGTGCGCCTGGACGCCGCGGGCGGCCCATAAGGGGGTACGGTCAGCGCGCCGTGTCGCAGGTGCCCGGCGGTGGCGAGGGGTTGCCTAGCTGGGCGATCGCCGCGTGCACGTCGGTCGGGGTGCCCAGCGCCCGGTACTTGGCACCGAGGGTCACGTCGATGACGTCGTCGGTGCGCTTGATGATGAACTGCAGATCGGCGTCGCCGAGGAAGTAGGCGTTGACGACCGAGGCCGCGGCGACCTCCTTCGGCCCGTACTGGATCAGCGCGATGCCCTTGTACGCCTTGGTGTCCTTGACCTTGCCGACGGTGAACTTGCGGCTCTTGAAGTCCTCGGCGGCGGCACCGGCCAGGCCGGTCCGGTTCGTGCCGTTGTACACGTTGAGTTTGATCTTGTTCTCGTCCGGCAGCGGCTTCGTCTTGATCGGCACGGAGTTGGGCGGGCATGATCCCGCGCCGTAGGAGGCGCTGCTCTGCTTGTCGCGCACGATCGCCATGACCACCAGCACGACAGCGCAGATCACCAGCGCCGAGATCAGCACGAGGGCCCGTACCCGCGCAAGGCTCATATCAGCTCCCCGTACACCTGTCTCATCCGCTTATGTAACATCTGTCGGCCTGTCCCCACCGGGATCCGACGCCGCCGAGGTTAACTCCTGGCGCCCCGCTCCGCCGGCAATCCGGCCGGCTGCGTCGGCGTGCCGGCTGCAAGCAGATGTCACACACCCTACCTTTGTGTCGCCTCAGTCACAGTGGGAACAACTATGGGGGTGCGGGCGTACAAGTCTGCCGCGAGGGCGGTAAGGTACCGCGCTCGCCGGGTAGTTTCGCGGCCGTGTGGTGGACTTGTCCACCGTGCTTCCAGGACATGCCGGTGACGCCGCATAATCGGCGCCGCACGCGGGCAAGGAAACACGTTGGTCCGGCGTTGCACCGGGCGCGATTTGGATTACGGGAGCGTGACACCGATGGCCACCGACTACGACGCCCCGCGTCGAGAAGAGGTCGACCTCGGCGAGGACAGCCTGGAAGAGCTCAAGGCACGGCGCGTCGATGCGCAGTCTGCCGTCGTCGACGTGGACGAGACCGACGTCTCGGAGAGTTTCGAGCTTCCGGGCGCCGACCTCGCCGACGAGGAGCTGACCGTCAAGGTCCTGCCGATGCAGGCGGACGAGTTCCGCTGTGCCCGCTGTTTCCTCGTGCACCACCGCAGCCAGCTTGCGGTGGAGCGGAACGGGGAGCTCATCTGTCGGGAATGTGTCTGACAGATCGGGGGCGGTCACGCCGCAGGCGTGGCTGATTGGTCCTGCCGTGCGGTGGGAACATGGGCGGCAGGACCCTGGAAAGCAGCACCTTGGGGAAGGGAGAGTCATGAGCGAGCCGGATACGCCGGATACGTCGGACGTGTCCGCCACGGTGGCCGCGCTGACCTCTGAGGAGCTCGACCAGTCCGAGCGGCGCCGGCTGCTCGGCCGGCTCGCCGCCCAGGTGAAGGCACGCGGCGTCGGCGATCTGTTCCGGCCCCGGGCCGCGCTGCGCTGGATCACCGACATGGTCGGCGACGTGGCGCCCCACCTGCCGATCCGCGACCTGTCCACGCTGCAGCGGCACTTTCCGGACCTGGACCGCGAGGCGCTCGCCGACCGGCTGGTGCGCAACGCGGCGTTCACCACGGCGGCGATCGGCGCGGCCGGCGGCGGGGTGGCCGCGATCGAGTGGGTGGCCACGCCGACCCTGCTCTCCGCGCCCGTGTTGCTGGCCGCGGAGACCGTCGTCGTGGTGGCGATCGAGATCAAGCTGATCGGCGAGCTGCACGAGGTGTACGGCTCGCCCATTTCCGGCTCGCGCACCCAGCGGGGCGTGGCGCTGGTGCAGGCCTGGGCGCAGCGGCGCGGCGTGAACCCGATGCTGCCGGGCACCGGGGTGACCGCGATCCTGGGCACCGCCGTCCGCCGGGAGCTGCGCGACCGGCTGCTGCGCCGGTTCGGGCGCAACCTCACCACGTACGGGCCGATGCTCACCGGTGCGGCCGTCGCGAGCTACCTCAACCGGCGCGCCACGATCGCGCTCGCCGAACACATCCGCCGCGACCTCACCGACTCGGCCCGCACCCAGGCGATCAACCGCTGGCCGACCGTGCCGGTCCAGGGTGAGCCGGTCTCTGGTCCGCCCGCCGCTGACGCACCGCGGCAAGCAGCGCTTCCGCCAGCCGAGCCGGCCGACGGGCGCTGACCACCCAGTACGGCGTGGGGTCGGCCGGGTCGTCGAGGACCACGAGCACCGCGCCGCGCAGCCACGGCCGCTGCACGACGAACGCGGCCGGGTCGGCCCGCGGCCCGAGCGCCTCCCGCTTCGCCTCGCCGTCCAACACGCCGACCTCGCGGATGAAACCTACGGGCAGCCGCGCGTCGTCCACCCGGAACTCGCCGTCCTCCACCGCGACCCGGATCCGCCCCAACCACCACAGCCCCAGCGCCGTCACGGGCAGCAGGACCAGGTACGGGATCCACGTCGCGAAGCCGGGCGCGCCGAGGAACACCTCGGCGGACAGCAGGCCGGCCAGCGCCAGCGCGGCGAGCCACATCCACCACGGTGCGAGCAGGCGCTCGGCGTAGCCCGGCGCGGGTGGGGCGTGCTCGCCTCGCGCTCCAACGCTCGCGCCGGAGCGGTCAGCTGACGCTCGCCCGGGGTCCTGTGCCACCCCGTGAGGCTATCCGGCACGATGGACGCGTGAGCACCGAGATACCTGTGGCAGTGCGCCAGCTGCACGCCGACCTTCCGCTGCCCGGGTACGCGCACCCCGGCGACGCGGGTGCCGACCTGGTCGCGGCGCAGCATGTGGAGATCGCCCCGGGTGCCCGGGCGCTGGTACCGACCGGGGTGGCGATCGCGCTGCCCGAGGGGTACGTGGGCCTGGTGCATCCGCGCTCCGGACTGGCCGACCGCCTCGGTGTCACCGTGCTGAACGCGCCGGGTACCGTCGATGCCGGGTACCGGGGCGAGATCCTGGTCAACCTGATCAACCACGACCGTACGAACACGGCGAAGATCTCCCGTGGCGATCGGATCGCGCAACTTGTCGTACAGCGGGTGGAGCGGGCAAACTTCCTCGCCGTCGACGAGCTTCCCGGGTCGGTGCGCGGGACCGGCGGCCACGGGTCAACGGGCGGCCACGTGGATCTGGTCCCGGACCAGCGTGACCGCGGACGAAAGGATGCTCAGTGATCTTCTCGCGAGGTCGCCGTGGCCGGCACTCCCGCGACGACGACGCCCGCCCCGCCGACCGGCACACCGCGGGCTCCGGCCCCCTCTCCGACGACGACGCGCGGGACACCGACGAGTCGCCGGGCGCCGGTCCGTACGACGTGAGCGAGGCACCGTCCGGAGTGGAGCGCATCGACCTGGGCAGCCTGCAGATCCCCGCGGTCGACGGGGTGGAGGTGCGGGTGCAGGCCAGCCAGGACGGCACCGTCCAGCAGGTGGTGCTGGTGCACGGGGACAGCGCGCTGCAGCTGGGCGTCTTCGCCGCGCCGCGCTCCGCGGGCATCTGGGACGAGGTACGCGCCGAGCTGCGCGGCACGCTGGCCAACGCGCAGTCGGTACGGGAGAGCGACGGTCCGTACGGCACCGAGCTGCGGGCCCGGGTACGCGCTCCGGAGGGACAGGTCGATCTGCGGTTCCTCGGGGTCGACGGGCCGCGCTGGATGGTGCAGGCGCTGTACCAGGGCCGGGCCGCCACCGATCCGGCCGCGGCCGGGCCGCTCACCGAGTGCCTGGAGGGGCTGGTGGTCGACCGCGGCAAGGAGGCGATGCCGGTACGCGAGCCGCTGCCGCTGCGCCTGCCGCGCGACGTCGCCGAGCAGGCCACCCAGGCCGGTGACCCCGAGGCCCAGGCGGCCGCGCTGCCCGGTCCCGACGCCGCCCCGCACTCCGGCCCCGTCGCGAGCCTGACCGTGGGAGCCGGCCCGACCATCGGCCGGGGTCCGGGCGGCGCCCCGGCAGCCGACCAGGACGCCGGCACCGGCGAAGGGGTGAACGGCCAGCCGGCCAGGGACGGTGCCCGCCGCGGGTCGCGCCCGAAGCCGTCCCCGCGGCCGAGGCGCTCGACCTGACCACGCCGCTTCCCGCACCACGCCGCTTCCCGCCCGGGTCGGGGCGCGCTGGGGAGCAGTCGCGGACAGGACTCACGGATGGCGGACCTTCGACGTACGCTTACCGGCAGGCGACCCGACGACCGGGCGCCAGCCGAGGAGTGTGACAGCCAGGTCATGGCGACCGTCGACCGACCTTCGCCGGTCCGCAGGTTCCTCCGCCGGCTCGTGGCCACGGAGGCGGAGCTCGACGCCGAGGAACTCCAGCGCGAGGCCGCCGAGTCCGGCTGCAACTCCGCGTGTGACGTCAAACGGGGCCAGAAGGTCACCGTGAGCGGGCGGCTGCGCACCGTCGTGTACACGCCGCGCACCAACCTGCCCACGCTGGAGGCCGACCTCTACGACGGCAGCGACGTGGTCACCCTGGTCTGGCTCGGCCGGCGGCACATCGCCGGCATCGAGCCCGGCCGGCAGCTGACCGCGCGCGGCCGGATCGCGATGCGCGACGCCCGGAAGGTCATCTACAACCCCTACTACGAGCTCGAAGCGCCCCGGTGACCGAGACACGGTGACGAGCACGAGACACGGTGAGGAGCACATGACCATCGACGAACAGGATGCCGCGGAAGAGAGCGCGCCCACCTTCACCGAGCAGCTGGCCGACCAGCTCGGCGGGGTACGGGGGATCGTGGAGTCGGGCGCGCCGGTCCTGGTCTTCGTCATCGCCAACATCATCTGGACGCTGAAGCCGGCCCTGATCATCTCGGTGGCCGCCGCCGTCGCGCTGGCGGCCTGGCGGCTGGCCCGCAAGGAGTCCATCCGGCACGCCGTCAACGGCCTGTTCGGCATCGGCCTGGGCGCGATCATCGCCTGGAAGACCGGCAGCGCGAAGAACTTCTACCTGCCGGGCATCCTGCTCAGCCTCGCGTACGGGCTGGCCATGCTCGCCTCGGTCGCGCTGCGCATGCCGCTGGTGGGCTGGATGTGGTCGGTACTGGTCGCCAAGGGCAGCACCGAGTGGCGGGCCAACCCGAGGCTGGTGCGGCTGTTCAGCTGGCTGACCGTGCTGTGGGCGGCGACCTACCTGGTGAAGACGCTGATCCAGGCGCTGATCTTCCACGCCACCCCGGACAAGGACCCCGGCACCGCGCTGGGCATCGCGAAGCTCGCGCTCGGCTACCCGCCCTACGCCCTGCTGCTCGCGATCACGATCTGGGC
>JBBWZQ010000403.1:0-26981 GCA_039649115.1 Micromonosporaceae bacterium
AGGCGGACGGGCTGACCGACGGCGGCTACCGGGTCATCTTCAACACCGGCCCGCACGGCGGCCAGGAGGTCTTCCACGTGCACGCGCACGTCGTGGGCGGCGCCCTGCTGGGCCCCATGCTGTGCCCGTGAGCGGGCGCTTGGGCGAGGTCTCGGCCAGCGTGCCGGCATGACTGAGGACGCGATCGGGCGGTACCGCCGGCTGGTGCAGCAGGCGCAGGCGGACGAGCGGGTACCGGCGCTGTCCGTGGCGCTGCACCGCGGCGACCGTCCACTCTGGACCTGTCAGGTCGGCGGCGAGCCCGGCCGGCTGTTCCGCCTCGGCTCGGTCACCAAGACGTTCACCGCCGTCCTGGTGATGCAGTGCCGTGACGACGGGCTGCTGGACCTCGACGACCCGGTCGGCCGGCACCTGGGCGTGTCCCGGTTCGGCGAGGTGACGGTGCGCCGGCTGCTCTCGCACACCGGTGGCGTGCAGCGGGAGCCGTACGGGGACATCTGGGACACGCTGCGGATACCCGACCGGGAGCGGCTGCTCGCCGAGCTGGCCCACGCCGGGCAGGTGCTGCCGCCCGGGCGCCGGTACCACTACTCGAACCTGGGCTTCGCGCTGCTCGGGCACCTGGTCGGCCAGGTACGCGGCGGTACCTGGGCCGAGGTGCTCGCGCAGCGGGTACTGGCGCCGCTGGGACTGGGCTCGGTCACCCCGGAGCCGGGTGAGCGGGCGACCACCGGGTACCTGGTCGACGCGTACTCGGATCATGCGCGACCGGAACCCGCCATCGACCTGGCCGGTCTCGCGCCGGCCGCGCAGCTGTGGGGTACCGCTGCTGATCTCGCGAGGTGGGCCGCGTTCCTGGCCGATCCGGCGGCGGTCGACCCCGGCGGCGCGGTGCTGGCCCCGGCCAGCCTCGACGAGATGCGCTGGCCGCTGACCACGACGGACGAGGCGCTCTGGGCGGTCGCCTTCGGCCTCGGCCTGATCCTCGTGCCGTCGGAGAACGAGACCCGGGTGATCCACGTCGGGCACGACGGCGCGATGCCCGGCTTCCTCGCCGGCGTGTACGGCCGCCGCGGCGAGGCGGCGCCGCCCGCGTGCGGGGTCGCGGTGCTCGGCTCCTCCGGGACGGCGGGGAAGATCCTGGACCTGCCGCACACGCTGCTGCGCGCGGCGGCCGAGCACGATCCGGCCGAGATCGCGGCCTGGCTGCCTGGGGAGCCGGCCCCGCCGGACCTGCGCCCGGTGCTCGGCCGGTGGTGGGGCGAGGGCTTCGAATTCGTCTTCTTCTGGCGTGACGGTGCCCTGCACGCCCGCGGTGCCGAGGACCCGGCCGGGCGGCCGCCGGCGGTGTTCGAGCCGGTCGACGGCGAGCCCGACGTGCTGCGCACCGTCTCGGGGAGGGAGGTCGGCGAGTTGCTGCGGCTGACCCGGGACCCGGCGAGCCGTGCCGTCGTGCGGATGCACTGGGCAACCTACCGCTTCACCCGCGACCAGCAGACCTTCGACAGCCTCCCCGCCCGCGGCGACTGAGCTGAGTCGCGTGGATCTTGGAACATTCTTGCGGTCAGGGCCGGCAGAATGTTCCAAGATCTAGGCATGCCGGCGGCGGGCGGGCGGTGCCGGGGGAGTGGGCACGGTGGGGGGGTAACTGGTGCGACATGGCGCCTATACCATGGGAGAGTATGGAGGTCGGGGGCACCGGTCGGGGTTCCCGAAGTCGATCGGCGCGGAAGCCGGTCGTCGCCGAAGTCGATCAAGGAAAGGCGGCACCAGGCCCGCGCGGCCGACCCATGACAAGCAGTCCACCCCGCGGCGCATCTCCGGCGCCCGTAGTCGACGGGCCCGACACGCCCGGAGCCCGGGTCCAGACCAAGATCACGGTCGCTGACCCACAGCAGATGGTGAGCCTGCTCGGTGCCCGTGATCAACTCCTCCGGTTGATCGAGCGGTCGCTGGCGAGCGACATCCACGTGCGCGGCAACGAGATCACGATCACCGGCACGCCGGTCGAGAACGCCCTGGCGGAGCGGGTCTTCTCCGAGCTCATGGAACTGATCCAGAAGGACGAGACGCTGACCGAGGACGCCGTACGGCGCATCGTCGGCATGATCGAGCAGGGCAGCGAGGAGCGCCCGGCCGAGGTGCTGACGCTCAACATCATCTCCCGGCGCGGGCGCACCATCCGGCCCAAGACGCTCGGGCAGAAGCGCTATGTCGACTCGATCGACGCTTACACGATCGTCTTCGGCATCGGCCCCGCCGGCACCGGCAAGACCTATCTGGCCATGGCCAAGGCGGTCGCCGCGCTGCAGGCCAAGCAGGTCAACCGGATCATCCTGACCCGTCCCGCGGTCGAGGCCGGCGAGCGCCTGGGCTTCCTGCCCGGCACGCTGTACGACAAGATCGACCCGTACCTGCGCCCGCTGTACGACGCGCTGCACGACATGATCGATCCGGACTCGATACCCAAGCTGATGCAGAACGGCACGATCGAGGTGGCGCCGCTGGCCTACATGCGCGGCCGCACGCTCAACGACGCGTTCATCCTGCTCGACGAGGCGCAGAACACCACGCCGGAGCAGATGAAGATGTTCCTCACCCGGCTCGGCTTCGGCTCCAAGATCGTGGTTACCGGCGACATCACCCAGGTCGACCTGCCCGGTGGCACGAGGAGCGGACTGCGGGTGGTTCAGGAGATCCTCGACGGCGTGCAGGACGTACACTTCGCGCGTCTGTCCAGCGCCGACGTGGTCCGTCACCGCCTGGTGAGTGACATCGTCGACGCCTACGCCAAGTGGGACGAGGCGCAGCAGGAACCGGCCGCGCCGGTGTCGCTTCCGGGGGGCCGTGCACACGTCCGCGGTGGACGCCGCCGCTGATCGGGGGGTACATGTCCATCGAGATCGCGAACGAGTCGGGTACCGAGGTCGATACCGATCAGGTCCTCGGTGTGGCCCGGTACGCGCTGGACGAGATGGGCGTCAATCCGCTCGCCGAGCTGTCCGTACTCCTGGTCGACATCGACTACATGGCCGAGCTGAACCACCGCTGGATGGGCGGTGACGGCCCGACCGACGTGCTCGCCTTCCCGATGGACGAGAGCAGCGTGGACCACGGGCCGCAGGAGGGTCCGATCGGCGAGCCGGCCCTGCTCGGGGACATCGTGCTCTGCCCGGAGATGGCGGCCAAGCAGGCGCTGGCCGCCGGGCACTCGGCCGGCGACGAGCTGCACCTGCTCACCGTGCACGGCGTGCTGCACCTGCTGGGCTACGACCACGCCGAGCCCGAGGAGGAGCGCGAGATGTTCGGCCTGCAGTCCCGGCTGCTGACCGGCTGGCAGGCCCGTGCGGCGGGCTCCCCTCCGCTGCGATAGATCGCGATGTCCGAGTTGAGACTGCTGCTGGTCGCCGCGGGGCTGGTGGTGCTCGCCGGCCTCTTCGCGATGTCCGACGCCGCGCTGACGCGCATCTCGCCGGCGCGCGCGGGGGAGATGGCGAAGGACGGGGTACGGGGCGGCCGGGCGCTGCAGGCCGTCGCGTCCGACGTGGTGCGCCACCTGAACCTGCTGTTGCTGCTCCGGCTGGCCTGCGAGCTGTCCGCGACCACCCTGGTCGCCCTGGTCACCATCGACGCGTGGGGCGCGGGCTGGCCCGCCGGACTGGTCACCGCCGGTTCGATGCTGGTGGTCAGCTTCGTCGTCGTGGGCGTCGCCCCGCGCACCATCGGCCGGCAGCACGCCTACCCGGTGGGGCGGTTCGTGGCGCCGGTCGTGCTCTGGCTGGGCCGGCTGCTCGGCCCGCTGGCCCGGCTGCTGATCCTCATCGGTAACGCGTTCACGCCCGGCAAGGGCTTCCGGGAAGGCCCGTTCGCGACCCAGGTCGAGCTGCGCGAGCTGGTGGACCTCGCCGAGCAGCGCGGGGTGGTGGAGCACGGCGAGCGGGAGATGATCCACTCTGTGTTCTCCCTCGGTGAAACGATCGTGCGCGAGGTGATGGTGCCGCGCACCGAGACGGTCTGGATCGAGGCGCACAAGACGGTGCGGCAGGCCCTCGCGCTGTTCGCCCGCTCCGGCTTCTCGCGCATCCCGGTGATCGGCGAGAACGTGGACGACGTGCTGGGCATCCTGTACCTCAAGGACCTGATCAGCGCCGACCCGGCGGCCGAGGTCGTGTCGCTGATGCGCCCCGCCACGTTCGTACCGGAGTCCAAGCCCGTGGACGACCTGCTCTCCGAGATGCAGGCCGCGCGTACGCACATCGCGATCGTCGTCGACGAGTACGGCGGTACCGCCGGGCTGGTCACGATCGAGGACATCCTCGAGGAGATCGTCGGCGAGATCACCGACGAGTACGACGTCGAGCGGCCGCCGGTGGAGCGCCTCGGCGACGGTTCGATCCGGGTCAGCGCCCGGCTGCCGATCGAGGATCTGGGCGAACTGTTCGATGTGGACCTGCCGGCCGACGAGGTGGAGACCGTGGCCGGGCTCATGGCGCAGGCGCTGGGCCGGGTACCGCTGCCCGGTGCCAGCGCGCGCATCGACGGGCTGCTCCTGGTGGCGGAGGGTACCGCCGGGCGGCGCAACCGGATCGATACAGTACTGGTGTCGCGCGTACCGGCAGAGGTGGCGCAGGACCGGGGAGAGAGGCAGCACGCCGATGCCTGAGCTGGCCCCCGAGGATCTCAAGCTCGTCACGCTGGCCCGGTCGGCCCGCGCCCGCATCGGTGCCGCCGAGGGTGCCGCGGTGCGCGACGGGGACGGGCGGACGTACGCCGGCGCGAGCGTCAAGCTGCCCTCGATGACCCTCACGGCGCTGCAGTACGCGGTCGCCGCCGCGGTCGCGTCGGGCGCCTCGATGCTGGAAGCGGCGGCCGTGGTCACCGAAGCATCCACAGTGGACGGTGCTGGGCTGGCCGCGGTGCGGGACCTGTCGTCGCGCGCGCCGGTACACCTGGCGGCACCCGACGGTACGCCGATCGGCACCGTCGCCGACTGAGCGGGATCACGCGGGATGCGACGGCCCTTCATACTGGGCGGGTGACATTCGAAGGCTTTTCGGCCCCGGACGGGCCGGTCGTTGAGATCGAGGGCTGGGAGGCCGCTGCCGGAACCACCAAGACGGTGTACATCCCGCCGGCCGGCACCTCGGGTCCCAGCACCATTACCGTGCGCATTCCGCCCGGGGTGGTGGACAACACGCTGCTGCGGTTGCCGGGCGCGGCCGCACCGCCCGGCCCCGGGCTGCCTCCCGGTGACCTGATCGTGCGGGTGCGTGTGAAGAATCGGGCAGTGCCGCCCGGGTTCCCGGTCTCCGGACCACCCGGCACGGTCCCCGTGTCCGGCCCGCCCGGCGCGTACCCGCCACCCGTCATGCCGACCTCGGCGCCGCCCGGCTACCCGACGTCAGCGCCTCCCGGCTACCCGACGTCAGCACCGTCCGGCTACCCGACGTCAGCGCCACCGGGGTATTCCGTGTCGGGGCCGCCCGGCGGCTTCCCCCAGTCGGGGCCCTACCCGCCGTCCGGGCCGTACCCGCCAACCGGGCCGTACCCGCCGCCGGTGCCGCCGGCCAGGTCCTCGGGTGGCGGCAAGCGCGCGCTGATCGCCGCCGCCGTGGTGGTGGCGGTGCTCGCGGTCTGTGGCGTGGGAGCCTGGGCGTTGACCTCGTCCAAGGGCAAGCCGGTCGGGGCCGGCTCGACGAGCGGGTCCGGCGGCTCCCCGGCCGCGTCCCCGAGCCCGAGTGCCACGCCGGTCACCGCGGCGGGGTACCGGCAGGCACTGGCCGCGCTCGACGCCGCGGTCGCGCCGGGCTTCCAGCAACTGCGCGGCGCGCGCAACCCCACGGCCGTGGGCGACGCGATCACCAGGATCGGCAACGGGCTCACGGCGCAGATCGAGGTGCTGCGCGGCATCGCCCCGCCCGACGCGGTGAGCAGCGCGCACAGCACGTTCGTCGATGCCCTGACCACGCTCGCGAGCGACGTGCAGAGCGCCGGCGCGGCGGCGGGCAGCCGGCAACTGTGCGGCGGCTCGTCCGCGATCGCCACCATCAGCCAGTCGCCGGGAGCGAACCAGGCGCGGGCCGCGGCCCAGGCGCTGACCACCGCGGACGCGGCCAACCCGTACAAGGTGGGCGGCTGGCTGCCGGCCACGACAGCGCAGCAGAACCGCCGGGTCGCCAACGGCACGTACGTCAAGTCACCGGCGCGGCGCGGATCCGGCAGGCTCAAGATCCAAAACGGCGGCAGCGTCGACGCCGCGATCACCCTCGCCCCGTCGGGCGGCAAGGCCACACTGACGGTGTACGTGCGCGGGAAGGGCAGCTTCACGGCCGCGCGGATCACGGACGGCACCTACGGCATCTTCGTCGCGACCGGATCGGACTGGGACCCGGCGGCCAAGGCGTTCACCCGCGACTGCGACTACTCCAAGTTCGACTCGCCCGCGAGCTACCGCACCACCTCGCGGACCTACACCGAATACAGCATCACGCTGACCCCCGTCTCCGGCGGCAACGCCACCACGAGCGGCGTCGACCCCAACCAGTTCCCCTCCTGACGGCCGCGTCCCGCGCGGGCCCGCCCCCAACACCGCAACTTCATTGAGGTTGCGGTGTCGGGCGGGCCCGGAGACCGCAACTTCAACCGAGTTGCGGGGATCTCGGGGTGGTCGGGGTGGTCGGGGGAGGGTCGGTAAGCTGGCTGCGTGGCGGGGTATCGGGCGGGGTTCGCGTGCTTTGTCGGGCGGCCGAACGCGGGCAAGTCCACGCTGATCAACGCGCTCGTCGGGCAGAAGATCGCGATCACGTCGAGCCGCCCGCAGACCACCCGGCACATCGTGCGCGGCGTCCTGCACCGGCCGGACGCGCAACTGGTCCTGGTGGACACACCCGGCCTGCACCGCCCGCGCACGCTGCTCGGGGAACGGCTCAACGACCTGGTGCGCGAGGTCTGGAGCGAGGTCGACGTGGTCGGCATGTGCCTGCCCGCCGACGAGGAGATCGGGCGCGGCGACCGGTACATCGCCGAGGCGGTGGGCGCGCTGAAGGCGCCGGTGGTGGCCGTGGTCACCAAGACCGATCTGGTCGACCGGGCCACCCTGGTGCAGCGCCTCGCGGCAACCGGTGACCTGGCCGACTTCGCCGACGTGGTACCGGTCAGCGCGGTCGCCGGTACCCAGCTGGACGATCTGGTCGAGGTGCTGTCCCGGCACCTGCCGGAGTCGCCCCAGCTGTACCCGGACGGGATGATCACGGACGAGCCGGAGCAGGTGCTGATCGCCGAGCTGATCCGCGAGGCGGCACTCGAAGGGGTACGCGACGAGCTGCCGCACTCGATCGCCGTGGTCGTCGAGGAGATGCTGCCCTCCGAGGACGGGCGGCTGACCAAGATCTACGCCGACGTGTACGTGGAGCGGCAGAGCCAGAAGGCGATCGTCATCGGTGCCCGGGGTGCGCGCCTCAAGGACGTCGGTACCCGCGCCCGGAAGGAGATCGAGGAGCTGCTCGGCACCCGCGTCTACCTCGACCTGCACGTACGGGTGGCCAAGGACTGGCAGCGCGATCCCAAGCAGTTGCGCAAGCTGGGCTTCTGACGGTCGGCCGCACGCCGCCAGCAGGCGGTGCAGTGCACCGGGCTCGCCGGCTGGCACAATCGTCGGGTGACCGGAGGCTTCAGGAGCAGGCTCTACCGTGACGACGCGGTGGTGCTGCGCGTCCAGAAGCTGGGTGAGGCCGACCGGATCATCACGCTGTTCACCCGGCGGCGCGGGCGGGTACGGGCGGTCGCGAAGGGCGTGCGCCGCACCTCGTCCAGGTACGGTGCGCGGCTGGAGCCGTTCGGGCACGTCGACGTGCAGTTCGTCGAGGGCCGCACGCTGCACGCGATCACCCAGGTCGAGGGGATCGACCTGTACGGCAAGGAGTTCCTCGACGACTATCCCCGGTACACGTCGGCGAGCGCGATCGTGGAGACCGCCGAGCGGCTCACGTCGGTCGAGGAGGAGCCGGCACTGCGGCTGTTCCTGCTGACCCTCGGTGCGCTGCGCGCGCTCGCGCTCGGGGAGCACGGCTCCAGCATGGTGCTCGACTCGTACCTGTTGCGGGCGATGGCACTGGCCGGCTGGGCACCGGCGCTGACCGCGTGCGCGGTCTGCGGTACCCCCGGAAAGCACCGGGCGTTCTCCGTACCCGCCGGTGGTTGTGTCTGCTCCGACTGCCGGCCGGCCGGCGCGGCCCGGCCCGCGCCGTTCACCCTCGACCTGATGGCCGCCCTTGCCAAGGGCGACTGGCGGCTGGCCGACGCGGCCGAGTCCGGCGCGAGCCGGGAGGCCTCCGGCCTGGTCGCGGCGCACCTGCAGTGGCACCTGGAGCGCGGGCTACGCTCGCTCCCGTTGGTCGATCGATCCGCTGGAGAACCCCCGTGACCCGACGTTACGTCCCGCCGTCGCCGCACCCGTCCGGCGCCCGGCCGCCGGCCCTGCCGCCGGATGCGGTCCCGAAGCACGTCGCGATCATCATGGACGGCAACGGGCGTTGGGCCAAGCAGCGGGGGCTGCCGCGCACCGAGGGGCACCGGATGGGCGAGGCGGCGCTGTTCGACGTGATCGAGGGCGCGATCGAGTTGGGCGTGAAACACCTTTCGGCGTACGCGTTCTCCACCGAGAACTGGCGCCGGTCGCCGGACGAGGTGCGCTGGCTGATGGGCTTCAACCGGGATGTCATCCACCGCCGCCGGGACCAGTTCGTGGCGATGGGAGTACGGGTGCGGTGGGCCGGCCGGCGTCCCCGGCTGTGGCGCAGCGTGATCCACGAGCTGGAGATCGCGGAGCAGATGAGCCGGCACAACGACCTGATCACGCTGCAGTTCTGCGTCAACTACGGCGGGCGGGCGGAGCTGGCGGACGCGTTCTCGGCGATGGCGGCCGACGTCGCGGCCGGCAAGCTGAAGCCTGACAAGATCAGCGAGAAGACGGTGCACCGGTACCTGTACTGCCCGGACGTGCCGGACGTGGACATGGTGCTGCGCTCCTCGGGTGAGCAGCGGCTGTCGAACTACCTGATCTGGCAGGCGGCGTACGCGGAGTACGTGACGCTGGACACGCTCTGGCCCGACTTCGACCGCCGGCACCTCTGGTACGGCTGCGAGATCTTCGCGCAGCGGGACCGCCGGTACGGAGGCGCGATGCCCAACCCGGTCAATCCGGACCTCGCCGTCTCCCGAGACTGAGATCTCACCGGCTCGGATCGGTCCACCGCGAGCGCTCACCTCACGGCGACCACCATGCCGTGGCCAGGGCGGCGGCGGCGATCGCGGCCGCGCCGAGGATCAAGGCGGTATCGGCGGCGGCGAAGCGCTGCGGGCGGGCGACGGTACGGTGCCGGCCCGAGTCGAAGCCGCGCGCGTCCATCGCGGTCGCCAGGCGGGTACCGCGCCGGATGGCGCCGACCAGGATCGCGAAGCTCAGCGCCGCGAACTGGCGCAGGTGGGCGATCGGGTCGCGGCCGGCGTCCAGCCCGCGGGCCCGCCGGGCCAGGCGCAGCAGGTGCCATTCGGCGCCGAGCAGCGGCATGAGCCGGAACGCGGCGAGCGCCCCGATCGCGAACCGGGCGGGCGCCCGGGCCTGCTGGACCAGGGCGTCGGCCAGGTCGGTCGGGTCGGTGGTCGCGAAGACCACGATCCCGGGCAGTGCCACTGCCGGCACGCGCAGCGCCAGGCCGAGGCTGACCAGCCAGTCACCGGTGCCGAGCAGGGTCTGCGCCAGGCCGACGCCGGCCGCCGAGAGCAGCAGCGGCCACGCCCGGCGGGCCAGGGTGCGCACGCCGATGCCGAACAGCGGCAGCGTGCCGACCTCGACCGCGAGTGCGATGGCCGGCGGCAGCGGGTCGAGCGTGACGAGCAGGGCGAGGGACAGCACGGCTGCCGCGGCGAGTTTGGCGACCGGGTTGCGCCGGCCGAGCGGCGCGCCACGGACGGTGACGGGCCGGGAGTAGCCGGTCATGGCTGGCCGGTGGAGCGTGGGGCGGACGGGCCTTCGCCCAAGTCCGGCTCCGGCCGCGTCCGGGCGGGGGAGCGTGGGGTGTGCCGGCCGTCGCCCGACTCCGGCTCCGGCTCCGGCTCCGGCCGCGCGCGGGCGGGGGGTCCCGCGAGCGGCAGGTGGCGGTCGGCGAGGGCGGTGACGAAGTCGGCGTCGTGTGTCACCGTCAGCACCCCGCAGCCGTCGTCGCGCAGCTTGGCCAGCAGGTCGACCAGCTCGGCCCAGGTGCGCCGGTCCTGGCCGAAGGTGGGCTCGTCGAGGATGAGCAGGCGGGGTGCGGTGGCCAGGGCCGTGGCGACGGACAGGCGGCGGGCCTCCCCACCAGAGAGGGTGTACGGGTTGGCCGCGGCCAGCTTGTCGAGGCGCAGCCGGGACAGCAGGTCGTCCACTGTGGACTTCACGGAGGCGGCGGAGGCGCCGGCGCGGCGGGGACCCAGCGCCAGCTCCTCGTCGACCCGGCCGGTGACGAACTGGTGCTCCGGGTTCTGGAACACCGAGCCGATGCGCGTGGCGAGCGCGGCCGCGCGCCACCGGTACGGCGGCTTGCCAGCGTCACGGCCGGCCAGTTCGGGGGTTGCGGCGACCCGGCCCGAGGTGGGGCGCAGCAGCCCGCCGAGCAGCAGGGCCAGCGTGGACTTGCCGGTACCGTTGGGCCCGAGTACGGCGAGCGCCTCGCCCGCCGATACCGAGACGTCCACATCGGACAGTGCCGGGGTCCTCGCGCCGGGATGGCCGAAGCCGACCCGTTCGCCGCGCAGCAGTACCGGTCCGGCCGGTCCCGCCGCGTGCCGCGGGGCGACCGGGTGGCCGGGTACCCACACGCCGTCGGCGGCCAGCTGGTCGCCATACCGGGCGAAGACCTCCGCGGGCGCGCCGTCGGCCAGCACGCCGGCACCGGGAGCGAGCACCACGACGCGGTCCACCAGCGGGAGTGCCTCGGCGACCCGGTGCTCCACCAGGAGCAGCGAGGTGTTCCGGGCGCTGAGCGCCCGGACGAGCGCCTGACGGACCAGCGCGCCACCGGCCGGGTCGAGGTTGGCGGTCGGCTCGTCGAGCAGCAGCATCGACGGGCGCAGGGCGAGCGCTCCGGCCAGGGCGAGCCGCTGCTGCTCGCCACCGGAGAGCGCCGCGGTGGACCGCTCCCGCCCGTAGCGAAAGCCGACCGCGGCGAGCGACTCGTCCACCCGCGACCAGATTTCGGCCGCCGGTACCCCCATGTTTTCTGGACCGAACGCCACGTCGTCGCCGGCGCGTGCCATCACCAGCTGGGTCTGCGGGTCCTGGAACAGGATGCCGGCGGCCGGCGACGCCTGCGGAGCCGGCCCCGGGCGGCGCACGAGCGCACCGTCCAGCGTGACCGAGCCCTCCTGCTCCCCGGAGTCGGCGGCGAGCAGGCCGGCGGCCGCGGCGAGCAGGGTGCTCTTGCCGGCGCCGGAGGCGCCCAGCAGCAACACCCGCTCGCCGTGGCCGACGCGCAGGTCGACCCCGCGCACAGCCCACTGCCGGCGCCCGGCGTAGCGCCAACCGAAGCCCGTGAAGTGCAGCAAGGTCAGACGAGCGCCCGCTCGCGGCCGGACGGGAACCGGTCGAGCACCCCGGTGCGGGCCAGCGCCCGGGTCAGCAGCCAGCCGCCCAGCCCCGCGATGACCAGGCCGCTGGCCGCCGCGACGCCGACCTGGCCGATCTTCCAGCTCGTCTTCCAGGTGGGGTAGTACAGCACCAGGTCGAGGTAGCCGGCCGACGCGCCGGTGAGCAGGCCGCTGACGAGCGCGACGGGCAGCTTGTTGGTGCGGTAGCCGGTGGCCGCGTAGGGCGCCTCGCCGGCCACCCCCTGCAACAGTCCGTACAGGATCGTCGTCAGGCCCCACTGCGCGCCGAGCAGCGCGGAGATCGCCGCTGCGACGACCTCGGTGAACACGCCCGCGCCGGGCTTACGGATGACCGCCGGCCCCAGCACGGCCGGCAGGAACCACACGCCGTACACGATCGCGCGCAGCGGCGGGAACGCGGCGAACGCGGTGTCGAGGCCGTTCCAGAGCTGGTCCCACCCGTAGAAGACGACACCGAAGGCGACCGCGATGACGGCGGCGACAACGATGTCCACGGTGCGCCAGCGGTTGCGGCTGACTGGTTGACTCATGGTGGTTCCTCCCGGTATCGGGTACCAGGAGACGACGCACGCCATGCCCGCGATGCGGACACGGCGCGGCTGGAGGTGCGACCGAACTCCCTGCGCTGGCATTACCCAGATCAGGTTCGAGGGTCTGCGTCGCCATGCCGGCACCGTTGCCGCCGGGCGGCGCACTCTCAGCGCTGTGCGCTCCCCTGTTCGAGGTGGACTTGTGATCCTGACGTTAACACCCATGACGGCTCGGCGTAACAGCCCTACCCGTGGGTACTACTGGCGGGTAGCCTTTGCGGCAAGGTACCCGTCGATGGGGGTTTGTCATGACCACGACCGAGAGCGCCAGCCCGGCGACGGCGGCCGCGCAGATCGATGAGCGGCAGGCCCGCAAGGTTGCCGAGGAGGCGCGCGAGTCCGAATGGCGCAAGCCCAGCTTCGGCAAGGAGCTCTTCCTCGGCCGGCTGCGCCTCGACCTGATCGACCCGTGGCCGCAGCCCGAACCGGACCGGACCGCGAAGGCCGAGGAGTTCCTCGGCAAGCTGCGCGCGTACCTGTCCGAAGTGGACGGCGGGCAGATCGAGCGGGACGCGCGCATCCCCGACGAGGTGCTGCGCGGGCTGGCCGAGCTCAAGGCGTTCGGCATGAAGATCGACGAGAAGTACGGCGGCCTGGGCCTGACCAACCTGCACTACTGCAAGGCGCTCATGCTCGTCGGCTCGGTGAGCCCGAGCGCGTCCGCGCTGCTGTCCGCCCACCAGTCCATCGGGGTACCGCAGCCGCTGAAGCTGTTCGGCACCGAGGAGCAGAAGAACGCGTACCTGCCCCGGCTCGCCGGTGGCGAGGTGTCCGCGTTCCTGCTCACCGAGCCGGACGTGGGCTCCGATCCGGCGCGGATGTCCTGCATCGCCGAGCCGGTCGAGGGCGGGTACAAGCTCAACGGGGTCAAGCTCTGGGCGACGAACGGTACCCTCGCCACCCTGCTCGTGGTGATGGCGCTGGTGCCGAAGTCCGAGGGCCACCGGGGCGGGATCACCGCGTTCGTGGTCGAGGGCGACTCGCCCGGCATCGCGATCGAGCGGCGCAACGCGTTCCTCGGCCTGCGCGGGCTGGAGAACAGCGTCACCCGGTTCCACGACGTGTTCGTCCCCGTGGCCAACGTGATCGGCCGCGAGGGTCAGGGCCTGAAGATCGCGTTGACCACGCTCAACACCGGCCGGCTCTCGCTGCCCGCGATGTGCGTGGGCGCCACCAAGTGGTGCCTGTCCGTGGCCCGGCAGTGGTCCGCCGAGCGGGTGCAGTGGGGCCTGCCCGTGGCGCGGCACGAGGCGGTGGCCAAGAAGATCGCGTTCATCGCGGCCACGGCGTACGGCATGGAGTCGATGCTCGACCTGGCCTGCCTGCTGGCCGACGACGACCGCAACGACATCCGCATCGAGGCGGCGCTCATCAAGCTGTTCGCGTCCGAGATGGCGTGGCAGGCCGCGGACGAGCTGATCCAGATCCGGGGCGGGCGCGGGTACGAGACGGCCGACTCGCTCGCCGCGCGGGGCGAGAAGGCGCTCGGCGCCGAGCAGATCCTGCGCGACCTGCGGATCAACCGGATCTTCGAGGGCTCGACGGAGATCATGCACCTGTTCATCGCCCGGGAGGCGGTGGACGCCCACCTGTCGGTGGCCGGCGACATCATCGACCCGGAGGCGCCGCTGTCGCGCAAGGCGAAGGCGGGGGTACGGGCCGGCGGCTTCTACGCCCGGTGGCTGCCCACGCTCGCCGTCGGCAAGGGGCAGGTACCCGGTGGCTTCGGCGACTTCGGCCGGCTGGCACCGCACATGCGCTACGTCGAGCGCGCCGCCCGCAAGCTGTCCCGCGAGACGTTCTACGCGATGGCGCGCTGGCGCGGCAAGCTGGAGCGCAAGCAGGGTTTCCTGAGTCGCGTGGTGGACATCGGCGCGGAGCTGTTCGCGATGTCGGCGGCGTGCGTCCGCGCGAAGTCCGAGGGGGACCCGACCGGCGTCGAACTGGCCGACCTGTTCTGCCGGCAGGCGCGGCTGCGGGCCGAGGCACTGTTCGACGGGTTGTGGCGCAACACGGACGCGATCGACACGCGGATGGCTCGCGCGGTCGTCGACGGCCGGTACGTCACGCTGGAGGACGGCATCATGCCGCTACCGGAGCAGGGCGAGTGGGTGTCCTCCTGGCAGCCCGGTCCATCCACAGTGGAGGACGTGCGGCGGCGGCTCTGATACTTCCGCTCCTGACGCCCCCGCCCCGCCCGCGGGGGCGTCAGGAGCGGAGGCCCAGGCGGCGCAGCTCCAGCGCGGCCAGGGCGTCCACTGTGGACTCGTCCGCCCGGCGCCACGCGGCGACCGGGTCCGGATCGATCCTGGCCAGCCGGCGCAGCGGCTGGTTGGCCAGGGCCCGCAGCGCGAGCAGGTCGCGTCCGGCGCCGCCCTCGCGCAGTCCGGACGCGACCGAGGCCCGGACGATCCACCGGACCCGCAGCGGCAGCCAGACGAACAGGACGAGGCACACCGGTACGAGCAGGAGCAGCAGGGCCAGCGCCCAGGCGAGATCGTGCACCACCGTCTGCTGCTCGCGCCCGGCGGCCGCCACGGCACGCGCCGCGTCGGCGGCGCGGTTGAACGGGCTGGCCAGCCCGCCGCCCACGGCCGGGATGTTGTCCAGCTTGCCACCCGCGTCCGACAGGCCGCCGGCCATCCCGTCCCCGGCATTCGCCAGCTTCTGTCCGGGTACCGCGAGCTTCCCGACCAGGTCGTAGAGCTTGACGGCCAGCCAGATCCAGAACCACAACCAGGCGACCATCAGCACATCGGTGAATATCTGCCGCCCTCGGCGGCCCGGCGCGTCGGCGTAGAGCTTCACAGGCACCAGGGTGCCGCAGCTTCGGCGCCACGCAAGTTGCCACCCGCTTTTAGCTGTGCGTATTCATTCGTATGCCTATTGTGATGTCTGTCGGACGCCGGCCATGGCAGCCGCGTCAGCCGGGATTGATCGACGCGGGATCTCCTGACAGGGCCGGCGATTCCGCGACCCGGGCGGGCCGGCGCGGCTCCCTGGCATGGCTGACCGCGTCGGCCACGATGTGGGCGATGTGCTCGTCGGTCAGCGAGTACTCGATCTCCCGGCCCCGCCTGGCGCCGCGCACCACCCCGGCCCCTCGCAGGACCCGCAGGTGCTGGGAGACCAGCGGCTGCGGCGCCCGTACCGCCTCGACGAGCTCGTGGACGCACCTCGCCCCGCCGCCCAATTCGGTCACGATCGCGATGCGCAGCGGCGCGGCGAGGGCCCGGAGCAGCTCGCCCGCTGATTCGTACCCGTCGTGGGTGCCCATTGTTAGCAACGTAGCGCGGTCGGGGCTCAGTGGGTGAGCTTGATCACGGCGAGCAGGACCAGGCCGGCGAGAACCGCCAGCCGGGCGGCGCGGGTGGCCGGCGGCTGCACCCGCCAGGTCAGGGTGCAGAGCGCGAACAGGGCGGCCGCGATCGCGAGCAGCAGCACGGCGCCGACCAGGCCGGGTGCGAAGAGCGCCACCAGGACGAGTACGGCGGCGAGGCCGAACACGGCGGCGCGGTTGGCGCGGGCCAGGCGGTACAGGAGAGCGGGCACGCCTCGCTCCTCTAGGCTCGGTGGGGTACCGACCGTCTATTCAACCATCACGGGAGGCGCACAGTGCTGGTGGTCAACCGGTTCGCCGTGGCGGGCGAGGACCAGGGGACCTTCGCCGGGCGGGCCCGGGCCGCCCTGGGCGCGCTGGCCGCCCGCCCGGGCTACGTGCGCGGCAGCCTGAGCCGGGCGTACGACGACCCGGACCGCTGGTGCCTGGTCACCGAGTGGGAGTCGGTGGGCGCGTACCGGCGGGCGCTGTCCGCCTTTGACGTCAAGGTCACCGCGACCCCCCTGCTGGCCGAGTCCCTGGACGAGCCGTCGGCCTACGAGGAGCTGGCGCTCGCGGGGCCGGCCGGACCGGTGACGGTGGTGCAGAGCGACCGGGCACCCGCGTGATGACCGAGCCAGCGGGAGCCCCGGCCCCGCCACCCGGCCCGGGCGTGCAGGTGCCCTTCGCCGCGCCGCCGGCCGAGCGGGACCGGCGCCGGCTGTGGATCGGGCTGGGCGTCGGCGGTGCCCTCCTGGCACTGTGCTGCGTCGGTGGCATCTTCGGCTTCGGCGCGCTGGTCGTGCAGACCAGCCGCAGCCTGCTCGCCGAGGCGACCACCGTGGTCGGCGACTACCTGGACGCGCTGCACGACCGCAACTACCCGACCGCGTACGACCAGCTGTGCGCGAGCCTGCAGAACCAGATCAGCCTGGACCAGTTCCAGACCACCGAGGACGCGCAGCCGCCGTTGGTCGGCTACACGCTCGACCAGCCGCGCGCGCAGGGCTCCGCCGTCTGGGTGAAGGCCCACGTGACCCGGGAGAACGATCTGCAGGCGCCCGACTTCCGGCTCGTCCAGGAGGGCCGGGGGACGACCGCCCTCAAGATCTGCGCGATCACCCAGTAATCTGGTGCGGCTGGTCTACGGACGTCCTACCCTCGCTATATCGCGACCACCGCCGACAGCCAGCCGGCGGCGCACCCAGGAGGTACCCATGCCCATCGACCGCATCGACGCCGTTGTCTCCCTCGCCAAGCGCCGGGGCTTCGTCTACCCGTCCAGCGAGATCTACGGCGGATCCCGGTCGGCGTGGGACTACGGCCCGCTCGGCGTCGAGCTGAAGGAGAACGTCCGCCGGCAGTGGTGGCGGGCGATGGTGCAGGAGCGCGACGACATCGTGGGCCTCGACTCCGCGGTCGTCCTCGCCCGGGACGTGTGGGTCGCCTCCGGCCACGTGGCCGAGTTCGTCGACCCGCTCACCGAGTGCCAGTCCTGCCACAAGCGCTTCCGGGCCGACCAGCTGGAGGAGGCGTACGAGCACAAGCACGGCCGGCCGCCCACCTCCCTCGCGGAGATCAACTGCCCGAACTGCGGCAACAAGGGCACCTTCACCGAGCCGCGGATGTTCAACGGCCTGATGAAGACCTTCCTGGGCCCGGTGGAGAGCGACGAGGGCCTGCACTACCTGCGGCCGGAGACGGCACAGGGCATCTTCATCAACTTCAACAACGTGGCCACCTCGGCGCGCAAGAAGCCGCCGTTCGGCATCGCCCAGGTGGGCAAGAGCTTCCGCAACGAGATCACCCCGGGGAACTTCATCTTCCGGACCCGCGAGTTCGAGCAGATGGAGATGGAGTACTTCGTCGAGCCCGGTACCGACGAGGAGTGGCACGAGTACTGGCTGCGGCAGCGCTGGGACTGGTACCTGAACCTGGGCCTGTCCGAGGCGAACCTGCGCTTCTACGAGCACCCCAAGGAGAAGCTCTCGCACTACTCCAAGCGCACCGTCGACATCGAGTACCGCTTCCAGTTCGGCGGCACCGACTTCGCGGAGCTGGAGGGCATCGCCAACCGCACCAACTTCGACCTCACCACGCACAGCAAGCACTCGGGTGTCGACCTGTCCTACTTCGACGCCGAGAAGGGCGAGCGGTGGGTGCCGTTCGTCGTCGAGCCCGCGGCCGGCCTGACCCGTGCGGTGCTCGCCTTCCTGCTGGAGGCGTACGACGAGGACGAGGCGCCCAACACCAAGGGCGGCGTGGACAAGCGCACGGTCATGCGGTTCGACAAGCGGCTGGCTCCGGTGAAGGTCGCGGTGCTCCCGCTGTCGCGCAACTCCGAGCTGTCCCCGAAGGCGCGGGCGCTGGCGGCGGCGCTGCGCAAGCGCTGGCAGGTGGAGTTCGACGACGCGCAGGCGATCGGCCGCCGGTACCGCCGGCAGGACGAGATCGGCACGCCGTACTGCGTGACGGTCGACTTCGACACGCTGCAGGACAACGCGGTGACCGTGCGGGACCGGGACTCGATGGCGCAGGAGCGGGTCTCGATCGACCAGGTCGAGTCGTACCTGAGCGACCGCCTGCCGGTGTGCTGACCGCTGGAAGCTGACCGCTAGTAAAACCCGCCGGGGCGGCCGTTGCGGTCGGCGATGAGGCCGGCGAGCGTGGCGATGGCGATCTCCGGTGGGGTGTGGGAGCCGATGTTCAGCCCGATCGGCCGGTGTACCCGCGCGATGTCCGCCTCGGCGACGCCCAGCTCGCGCAGGGCCGCCAGGTGTGGTGCCGTGTGCCGGGGGCTGCCCATCACACCGACCCACCGCGCCGGCAGCGCGAGCACGTCGCGCAGCACGTGTCCGAGCTCCGGCCGGTCGTGGTCGGCGACGACCACGTCGGCGGTGGCGTCCACAAAGGACTCCAGCGCGGCGGCGGCGAGGTGGTCGGCGTGCGCGGCGGCGACCCGCAGGTCCGACGCCGGCTCCACCAGTACGGTCCGGTAGCCGAGGTCCCGGCCGAAGTGCAGCAGGTGCACGGCGACGGGGGACGCGAAGACCGCGACGAGGGTGCGCGGTTCGCCGTCGGGAGGCAGGTCACCGTGCGCCATCGCACACGCCGGATCCGGCAGGGTCGAGTGTGCCACCTGCCTAGTATCAATGACGTGACCCCCGCACTGACCCTGGGCCCGTACCGGGTGGACCCGCCGGTGGTGCTCGCCCCGATGGCGGGCATCACCAACATCGCGTTCCGCCGGCTGTGCCGGGAGTGGGCCGGCCCCGGCAATCCGGGCGAGCGCAGCCGGAGCCGGGGTTTGGCGGAGGCGAGCACGCCCAACGCTGCGCCAGCCTCGGCCACGGGGCTGTACGTCTGCGAGATGGTCACCACCCGGGCGCTGGTGGAGCGCAGTCCGCGGACCCTTCGGATGCTCGCCTTCGACCGGGGGGAGCGGCCGCGCAGCCTGCAGCTTTACGGGGTGGACCCGGGCGTGGTCGGCGCCGCGGTACGGATGATCGTGGACGAGGACCTGGCCGACCACATCGACCTGAACTTCGGCTGCCCGGTGCCCAAGGTGACCCGCAAGGGAGGCGGTGCCGCGCTCCCGTGGCGGTACCGGCTCTTCGAGCGGATCCTGCGCGCGGCGGTACGGGAGGCCGGCGGCCGGCCGGTGACGGTCAAGATGCGCATGGGCATCGACGACGACCACCTGACCTACCTCCAGGCGGGCCGGGTCGCGCAGGACGCCGGGGTGGCCTGGGTGGCGCTGCACGGGCGCACCGCCGCCCAGCGGTACTCGGGCCGGGCCGACTGGCCGGCGATAGCCGCGCTCAAGGCGGCGCTGTCCATCCCGGTGCTGGGCAACGGCGACGTCTGGGAGGCCGACGACGCGCTGCGGATGATGCGGGAGACCGGCGCCGACGGCGTGGTGGTCGGCCGCGGCTGCCTCGGCCGGCCGTGGCTGTTCGCGGATCTGGTGGCCGCGTTCGCCGGCCGGGGCCAGCGGGTGCGCCCGGGGCTGGGCGAGGTCGCCGCGGCGATGCGCCGGCACGCGCAGTTGCTGACCGAGTGGCTGGGCGCGGAGCACGAGGGGTGTACCGATTTTCGCAAGCACGTGGCGTGGTACCTCAAGGGCTACCCCGCCGGTACCGACCTGCGCCGGCGCCTCGCCATGATCTCCTCGCTCGCGGAACTGGACGACCTGCTCGGCAAGCTGGACGTGGACGCGCCGTTCCCGGTCGAGATCCTCGGCCAGCCGCGCGGCCGTACGAATTCGCCGGGAAAGGTGTTCCTGCCCGACGGCTGGCTCGCCGACCGCGACGACATGGGCGTGCCGGAGGGCGCTGAGCTGGCCGATTCCGGTGGCTGAACTGGTGCGAACTATACTTCCGCACGACTACGAGTTGTGTGCGGAGAATCACCAGACCCAGCGCTGGAGGGTGGCGTGGCGACAACGAAATATGTGTACGACTTCGCTGAGGGAAACAAGGACCTGAAGGACCTGCTGGGCGGCAAGGGTGCCAACCTGGCCGAGATGACCAACATCGGGCTGCCCGTACCGCCCGGGTTCATCATCACGACCGAGGCCTGCCGGGCCTACCTGCAGAGCGGGCAGGAGCCGGCCGAGCTGCGTGCCGAGGTCGACGAACACCTGGCCGCGCTGGAGAAGGCGATGGGCAAGCGGCTGGGCGACCCGGCCGACCCGCTGCTGGTCTCGGTGCGCTCGGGCGCCAAGTTCTCCATGCCGGGCATGATGGAGACCGTGCTCAACGTCGGGTTGACCGACGAGTCGGTCCAGGGCCTGGCCGCCCAGGCCGGCGGCAACGAGCGCTTCGCGTGGGACTCCTACCGCAGGCTCATCCAGATGTTCGGCAAGACGGTCTGCGACGTGCCGGGGCACGCCTTCGAGGAGGCGATCGACGACGCGAAGCGGGCGAAGAACGCCAAGAATGACCTGGAGCTGCACGCCGGGGACATGCGCCGGCTGGTCGACACGTTCAAGCAGATCTTCGCCAAGCACACCGGGCGCGACTTCCCGCAGAACCCGCGCGAGCAGCTGGACCTCGCGGTCCGGGCGGTCTTCGACTCGTGGAACGCCGACCGGGCCATCCTGTACCGGCGCCAGGAGCGGATCCCGACCGACCTGGGCACCGCGGTCAACGTGGTCACCATGGTCTTCGGCAACCTCGGCCCCGACTCCGGCACCGGGGTCGCCTTCACCCGCGACCCGGCAACCGGCGAGCAGGGCGTCTACGGCGACTACCTGTCCAACGCGCAGGGCGAGGACGTGGTGGCCGGCATCCGCAACACGGTGCCGCTGCAGGAGCTGGAGAAGCTCGACAAGAGCAGCTACGACCAGCTGATGGGCATCATGTCCACTCTGGAGAGTCACTACCGGGACCTGTGCGACATCGAGTTCACCATCGAGCGCGGCAAGCTGTGGATGCTGCAGACCCGGGTGGGCAAGCGCACCGCGGCGGCCGCGTTCGACATCGCCAGCCAGCTCGTCGACGAGGGGATGATCGACCTCGACGAGGCGCTGCAGCGGGTGACCGGTGCCCAGCTCGCCCAGCTGACGTTCCCCACCTTCGACCTGTCCGGCAATCCGGACCAGCTCGCCAAGGGCATCCCGGCCTCGCCGGGCGCGGCGGTGGGCAAGGCGGTCTTCGAGTCGCACCGCGCGGCGGAACTGGCCGCACAGGGCGAGAAGGTCATCCTGGTGCGGCGCGAGACCAACCCGGACGACCTGCCCGGCATGATCGCCGCGCAGGGCATCCTCACCTCGCGCGGCGGCAAGACCTCGCACGCGGCGGTGGTGGCGCGCGGCATGGGCAAGACGTGCGTGTGCGGCGCCGACGCGCTGGAGGTCGACGTCCACAATCGACGGTTCACGACGGACGGCAAGACCGTCAGCGAGGGCGACGTCATCTCCATCGACGGCACGAGCGGCAAGGTGTACCTGGGCCAGGTGCCGGTGAAGGACTCGCCGGTGGTGCGCTACTTCGAGACCGGGGAGCGGGCGGGTCGCCTCGTGGAGGCGGTACACCGGCTGCTCAGCCACGCCGACGCCAAGCGCAGGCTGCTGGTGCGTACCAACGCCGACACGCCCGAGGACTCGGCGCGGGCCCGGCGCTTCGGCGCGGAGGGCATCGGCCTGTGCCGCACCGAGCACATGTTCCTCGGCGACCGGCGCGGACTGGTCGAGCAGCTGATCCTGGCCTCCGACGAGGCCGGGCGGGACGCCGCGCTGGCCGCGCTGCTCCCGTTGCAGCGCAAGGACTTCGAGGGCATCTTCACGGCGATGTCCGGCCTGCCGGTGACGATCCGCCTGATCGACCCGCCGCTGCACGAGTTCCTGCCGTCGCTGGAGGAGCTGTCGGTCAAGGTGGCGGTCGCCGAGGCGAAGGGCGAGGACCCGGGGCACGACGCGCAACTGCTGACCGCGGTGCGCCGGATGCACGAGTCCAACCCGATGCTCGGCCTGCGCGGGGTACGCCTGGGCCTGGTGATTCCCGGCCTGTTCGCGATGCAGGTACGGGCCATCGCGGAGGCGGCGGCGACGGTGCGCAAGGCCGGCGGCGACCCGCGTCCGGAGATCATGGTCCCGCTGGTCGGCGCCATCCAGGAACTGGAGACGGTCAAGCAGGAGTCGCTGGGCGTGCTCAAGGACGTCGCCGCCGAGACCGGCGTCGACGTGCACACGCTCATCGGTACCATGATCGAAGTGCCGCGCGCGGCCCTGACCGCCGGCCAGATCGCCGAGGCCGCGGAGTTCTTCTCCTTCGGCACCAACGACCTGACACAGATGGGTTGGGGCTTCTCCCGCGACGATGTCGAGGGCTCGTTCTTCTCCCGCTACCTGGAGTTGGGCATCTTCGGCGTCTCGCCCTTCGAGTCGATCGACCGGGAGGGCGTGGGCCGGCTGATCAGGATCGCGGTGGAGGAGGGTCGGGCCGCCCGGCCCGGGTTGAAGATCGGCGTCTGCGGGGAGCACGGCGGCGACCCAGACTCCGTGCACTTCTTCGACGAGGTCGGCCTGGACTACGTGTCCTGCTCGCCGTTCCGGGTGCCGGTCGCCAGGCTGGAAGCGGGTCGCGCGGCCAACACCTCGAAAGGCTCGGACAGCCGCTGAGCATGGAAGAGCGTAACCTGGGAATTTACCTGTAGTTCGGCATGTGCGGCCGCCCCCGAAGCCCGGGGGCGGCCCGCGCGTGGCACCCCCCCGGCCCCTGGAGGTACGCACTATGGCCAGTCGGTGGTACACCGTCGTCGTCGACGCGTCGGACCCGGCGCGGCTGGCCAGGTGGTGGGCCGAGGTGCTCGACTACCGGATCCTGTTCGAGACCGCCGACGAGGTGGTGGTCGCGCGGGACGAGAACACCTACCCCGGCCTGGTGTTCGTACCCGTGCCGGAGCCCAGGACGGTGAAGAACCGGCTGCACATCGACCTCAACCCCGACGACCAGGACGCCGAGGTCGAGCGCCTCGTCGACAAGGGGGCCCGGCGGGTGGACGTCGGGCAGGGGGAGAAGGCCACCTGGGTCGTGCTCGCGGATCCGGAGGGCAACGAGTTCTGCGTGCTGCGCGCCCGGAACCAGTGACCGCGGAGCCCCGATGACCACGGAGCCCCGATGACCACGGAGCCGTCCCCGGCCGATGAGGAGCCGACCCCGCCGCCGCTGAGCATGCGCACCGTCTTCTGGTACGGGGTGGTCGGCGCGCTCGGTGTGCTCACCGTGTACATCGGCGCGCTGACCGTGTACGCGGTACGCACGGTGCTGGTCCAGGTGGTGATCGCGGTGTTCGTCGCGGTCAGCCTCGACCCCGCGGTGCGCTGGATGATCAGCCGCGGGATCAAGCGCTCCCACGGGGTGGCCATCATCCTGCTGTTCGTGCTCCTGCTCATCGCCGGTCTGCTCTGGCTGGTGCTGCCACCGCTGATCCGGGAGGCACCCAAGCTGGTCAGCGACTTCCCCGCCTACCTCAACAACCTCCGGGCGCGCTCGCCGAGCCTGCGGCACCTGGAGGACCGGTTCGACCTGCAGAAGCGGCTCACCGAGGTCGCCTCGAACCTGCCGGGCAAGCTCGGTGGCCAGGCGCTGTCCTTCGGCCGGCGCTTCCTGGGCGCGCTGGGCTCCACGCTGCTGATCGCGGTGCTCACCATCTACTTCATGGCGGACCTGCCGCGGCTGCGCCGGGCTCTGGTGCGGCTGTTCCCGAAGCAGTACCGGCCCGGCGTCAGCCACGCGGTGAACGTGGTCATCGACAAGGTCGGCGGGTACATGATCGGCAACTTGATCATTTCCGTCTTCGCCGGTGTCTCGACGTTCATCGCCTGCATGGCGCTGCGGATACCGTTCGCCGTGCCGCTCGCGGTCTTTGTCGCCCTGCTGGACCTGATCCCCATGGTCGGCGCGACGCTGGGCGCGGTGATCACGGTGGTCGTCGCGCTGGCGACGACCAACCTGTGGCCCAACACCGTCCTGCTGGCCGTGTTCTTCCTGCTCTACCAGCAACTGGAGAACTATCTGATCGCGCCGCGCGTGCTGCGCAACTCGGTACAGCTGCCGGCGCTGGGGGTACTGCTCGCCGCCCTGGTCGGCGGCAGCGTGCTGGGCCTGATCGGCGCGCTGATGGCGATACCGGTGGCGGCCGCGATCAAGGCCGTCGCGACGCCGGTGATGCGGGCGCGGGACGACGAGCCGGACGAGACTACGCTCGACACCGATGTCGCAAAATGATCTGCCGGTCGCGGTCGCGGCGCACTCGGACGCCGGCCTCGACGCCGGCCTCGGGGATGCGGCCCGCTTCGTCGACGAGCCGGCGAAGGACGCCGCGACAAGCGCGGTCGACGCCGAGCGCACCCCGTACCAGCGGGACCGCGCCCGCGTGCTGCACTCCGCCGCGTTCCGCCGGCTGGCGGTCAAGACCCAGGTGCACACCGTGGGCGAGGAGGACGGGCTGGCGCAGCCGGAGCCGGGTTCCGGCGGCGGCGAGGCGCCGTCCTTCCTGCGTACCAGGCTCACCCACTCGCTGGAGGTCGCGCAGATCGGCCGTGAGATGGGAGCGTTGCTCGGCTGCGACCCGGACGTGGTCGACACCGCCGGGCTGGCGCACGACCTGGGGCACCCGCCGTTCGGCCACAACGGCGAGCAGGCCCTTGACGAGGTGGCGAGTCGGTGCGGCGGATTCGAAGGCAACGCGCAGACGCTTCGCGTACTCACCAGACTGGAGGCAAAGGTGGTCGGGCCCGGCGGCGGGTCCGCGGGCCTCAACCTGACGCGGGCGTCGTTGGATGCTTCTTGCAAATATCCGTGGTTCCGCACCGAGGACGACCGCAAATTCGGGGTGTACGCGGACGACGTGGAAGTCTTCTCATGGTTGCGGGCGGGCGCCCCCGAGCCCCGGCGCCGGTGCCTGGAGGCCCAGGTGATGGACTGGGCCGACGACGTCGCCTACTCGGTGCACGACGTCGAGGACGGGGTGCACGGCGGCTTCGTGGTACCCAGCCGGCTGCGCCAGGACGCGGACGAGCGGGCGGCGCTGTGCGCCGACGTGGCCGCCGTCTACTCGACCGAGTCCCCCGGCGACCTGGCCGCCGTGCTGGACGAGCTGCTCGACGATCCGCTGCTGACCCCGCTGTACGGCTACGACGGCGGCCACGCCGCGCTGGCCGCGCTCAAGCGGGTCACCAGCGTGCTGACCGGCCGGCTGGTGTCGGCCGCGATCACCGCCACCCGGGCCCGCTTCGGCGACGCGCCGTTGCGCCGGTACGCGGCGGACCTGGTGGTGCCGCGCCGCACCCGGGCCGAGTGCGCGCTGCTGAAGGGGATCGCGCTGCGGTACGTGATGCGCCGGCCGGGCTCCGGGGACCGGTACGCCCGGCAGCGGGAGGTGCTCACCGCACTCGTCGGCACGCTGGCCGACCGGGCACCGGACCGGCTCGACCCGATCTTCGCGCCGCTCTGGCGCGCGGCCGGCGACGACGCGGCCCGGCTCCGGGTGGTGATCGATCAGGTCGCCAGCCTCACCGACCCTGGCGCGCTGGCCTGGTACCGGCGGCTCGTCGTCTGCTGACTGGAGGTCCACAATGGACGAACAGGTTTTCGTGATCGTCGGTGCGTCACTCGCTGGCGCGAACGCGGCGCAGGCGCTGCGCGAGGCCGGGTTCGAGGGCCGGCTGGTGCTGATCGGGGAGGAGACCGAGCGGCCGTACGAGCGGCCGCCGCTGACCAAGGGGTACCTGCTGGGCAAGGAGCCGCGCGACAAGGCCTTCGTGCACGACGCGAACTGGTACGGCGAGCACGGCGTGGAGCTGCTGCTCGGGGTACGCGCGACCAACCTGGACGCGGCCAACCACGCACTGGTCCTCGACGGGTTCGAGCCGCTGCGGTACGACAAGCTGCTGCTGGCCACGGGGTCACGGGTACGGCGCCTCGACGTGCCCGGCGTCGACCTGCACGGCGTGCGGTACCTGCGGACCCTGCCGGAGTCCGACGCGCTGCGGGAGGACCTGCGGCCGGGCGCCTCCGTGGTCGTCGTCGGCGCCGGGTGGATCGGTCTGGAGGTGGCCGCCGCGGCCCGGGAACACGGCGCCTCGGTCGTCGTGGTGGAGATGGAGGCGCTGCCACTGCACCGGGTACTCGGCGACGAGGTGGCCTCGGTGTTCGAGCGGCTGCACACGTCGCACGACGTGGCGTTCCGGTTCTCGTCGACGGTCGCGGAGATCCGGGGCACCGCGGGCCGGGTGACGTCCGTGGTGCTCGGCGACGGTACCGAGCTGCCGGCCGACGTGGTGCTGGTGGCCATCGGCATCACGCCGGCCACCGAGCTGGCGACCGCGGCCGGCCTGCGCGTGGACAACGGCATCGTCACCGACGCGGCCTTGCGGACCTCCGCCCCGGACATCTTCGCGGCCGGGGACGTGGCGAACGCGTTCAACCCGCTGCTGGGCCGGGCGGTGCGGGTGGAGCACTGGTCCAACGCGCTGAACGGGGGCAAGGCGGTGGCGCGGTCGATGCTGGGCGAGGAGCTCGCGTACGACCGGGTCCCGTACTTCTTCACCGACCAGTACGACCTGGGCATGGAGTACGCGGGCTGGGCGGAGCCGGGCGGGTACGACCGGGTGGTGTTCCGGGGTGATGTCGAGGGCCGGGAGTTCGTCGCGTTCTGGGTCTCGGGTGGCCGGGTGCTGGCCGGGATGAACGTGAACGTCTGGGACGTGCAGGAGCAGATCCAGGCACTGGTACGGGCCGGGTATGCCGGCAAGGCCGTGGACCTCGCGAAGCTGTCCGATGTGGACGTCGCGCTGGGAGATCTCGTGAACTAGTTCGGTCGGGTCGCGTACGTGGGCAGCCCGTGCCCGGCCGGTGGTTGGGCTACGGCGTGCCGTCGAGCCCTGGGGCGGCGACCGGCAATCCGATGGAGCGGGCCACATC